>CAYPKH010000008.1:4040-14682 GCA_964411245.1 uncultured Nitrospina sp. | reverse complement strand
ATTCTTCCGTCTGGTTTGAACAGGCTTCAAAAGTTAAAATTCCTCTTGAATATTTTCAAAGGGAGCTACCGGTTTCCGAGTGGGCCCGGTCGGTGGAAGAGTTATACGTCACTTCCGTCCAGGTATCGTTTCTAATTTCGTTGGCGGCCCTGCTGGCTTTCGTTGCCGTCTCGATTTACTTTAGAAAATCTTGCCCCATTCCGGAGAATGAAACGTGATGAGGTTTGACTTATAAAAAAAGCGAAAATTGAATGGTTTATACTGATAGATATGTTGAAAGTGGAAATAATTATAAAAGACCCTTAAAGTGAATGAATCCAAAGAAAGACCTCACCCGCCGGCAGTGACTGTGAAGAACCTGTTTTCGCGGTTTCTTTTCCTGCCTCCCACGCCCCATCTCCCATCCAAAATCGGGCATTACGTTCTGTTGGCCACGGCTTACCTGGCGGGCATGTTTCACTGGGCCTGGTTTCTGAATTACGGCCGCGTGGAATACAAGTACATCGACTGGCAGAAGTTTTTCGATTATTACGGGGTGATCCAGAAAGCACTGGCGGAAAATACGATTCCTTACTTCATGCCGTATTTTTACAAAGGGACCAACCAGTTTCTGGCCATCCCCGAAACCGATTTATCGCCCAGTATTTTTTTGCTGAAATTTTTGAGCGTCGAGGAGTTTTTTCTGGCGCAATGCCTGATCCTCTATTCGCTGGGCTACATCGGCTGTCTTTGGCTCAAGAAGAAATACCGGTGGTCCCTGTTTGCATTCCTGTCTTTCTTCCTGGTTTTTAATTTTAACGGACATATCGTTGCGCACCTGGCCTTCAGCCACTGGCCGTGGATCAGTTATTTCCTGTTTCCCTTTTTCATCCTGTGGGTGTTGACGCTGGTGGAGGGAGACCGGACTCCGGCGCATGGCGCCCGGCTGGCCGGGGTGTTGTTCGGAATTCTTCTGCTGGGCGGCCTGCATCCCTTTTTCTGGTGCCTGCTGTTTCTGGCTCTCCTGTGTCTCTACCAGAGAGACTGTTTCAAACCGGTGTTGATCGGAGTCGGCTTGAGCCTGGTTTTTTCGGCCTACCGGATCATCCCGGCGATGATCACCTTCTTCGGTTACAAAAACAATTTTGTCTTCGGGTTTCCCTCCATTCCCGCTCTTCTGGAATCGATGATCGTGATCAAGGATTTTAAAACGGTGCTGGGACCGGTGCTGGATAAAATCGGCTACTTCGGCTGGTGGGAAATGGACCACTACATCGGCGTTTTGGGACTCGGGGTGATCCTGTATTTCGGAATTTACCGCCGCCGGGTTCAAGCCGATACCTGGCAAAGCCACGATTACCGCGTCCTCGATGGCCCGATGGTGGTGATCACTCTGCTTTCGTTGAGCTATATATATGGCCTGTTCACCCACCTTCCCATTCCGTTGATCACCGTCGAACGGGTTTCCTCGCGATTTTTTATCGTGCCCCTGCTGTTTCTGCTCACCCTGTCCGTCATCGGGATGCAACAGAGCCTCGACCGGGTGAAGTGGGATTGGAACAGGATCGGCCTGGCCCTGTCGGCCCTGCTGTTCGAAGGACTCATGTTGCTGTCGCATTCCTTTGCTTGGCAGGTCAAGGAATTGCAGATCAGGATGAAGGAGGAGGCGGTGAATGTGGTGGACCCGGTCTCGGAATGGGCCCAATCCATGGAAGAATTTTACGTGCCGGTGGTCCAGATATCGTTTCTGATTTCCCTAACGGCGATCGTGGTGTTTCTGGGGACGGTTTGGGTCTACAAACTCAAACGGCGGCCGGCCCGGGGGACGCCGGAATAGAAAACTCAGGCCCGGTCTTCCAGGGCCTTGAGGATGTCCTTGTCGGCCAGATGGATGGTTGAGGTGGGGAAGGCGCACTCGGCTCCTTCCTCTTCGATTATTTTAATAATTTTCAGCATCACGTCCTGCTTCACTTCGTGGTAGTACACCCAGTCGGTGGTTTTGGTGAACGTGTAAACGAAAAAGTCCAGCGACGAAGAAGCGAACGTGTTGAAGTTGACGATCAGGGTTTTGGTGGTATCGATTTCCGGATGGTTTTTCAGCATGTTCTTCACCTTGTCGACGATGGTCCGCATTTTTCCCGCGTCGTCGTAACGGATGCCGATGGTTTCGTAGATGCGCCGGTTGAGCATGCGTGACGGATTTTCCACAGCGATGGTGGTGAACACGGAATTGGGAACGTAGAGGGGGCGCTTGTCGAACGTCCGGATGCACGTCAGGCGCCAGCCGATTTGCTCGACCGTTCCCTCGATATCGCGGTCCGGCGAGCGGATCCAGTCGCCCACGGTAAAGGGGCGGTCCAGATAAATCGTCAGCCCGCCGAAAAAATTGGCCAAGAGATCTTTCGCGGCAAACCCCACCGCTATGCCGCCGATGCCGCCGAAGGCCATCACGCCGGAAATACTGAATCCCAGCGTTTGCAGAACCACCAGAAGCGCCGTGATGACCACGGACATTTTCAGTAGTTTGGCGATGGCGTCGACCGTCGTCGGGTCGACTTTCTTTTCGCCCTGGATGAAATTCCGCTCGCCGTGCTTGATCAGGCGTACCAGAAACCAGGCGAGGGCGCCGATGATTACCGTATCCCTGATAGGTTCCACCGCGTTGAAGATCACCGCGCCGGTGGCTTCCTGAATGATTTTCGTGGCCAGGTAGAGTCCCGCCGCCCAGATGATGAGGGAAATCGGTTTTTTGATGGATTCGATGATCGCATCGTCCCAGCGGTTCTTGGTTTTTTCCGCCTTCAGATGCAACCGCTTCAGAGCTATTCTCTGGATAAGATCCAGAATCAGCAAGCTGAAAATAACCAGAAACGCCTGCAGGACGTAGGTGTCTTTCTGAGTGATTAATTGTGAAAAGTCGTCCCAGTTCATCATCGTTTGAAGACTCGTGGAAAAAAAAGGAATGATTATCTCCCATGCGGTCATAAATCCAGTTTATTGTAACAGGAACGGCCTTGGGAGGATAAAAATATTGGAAGACACCGGCCCGTGGCAATGGGGAATCCACCGGGCCTGGATTTAAAACCGCTTGTGGCCCAGATAGCGGTCACCCGGATCCTGGCGGTGGCTTCCCGCCAGCCCGATCCGTTTTTTGAATAAGCGCCGCCAACTCTCCCAAGTGACCGCCAGGGGATGCTGGTAGTTTTGGAAAAAATACTTTACCATTTGCCGCTTCAAAATGTCCTTGAAGACCTGAGGCGTGATTTCCCCCGAGACCAGACGCTTCCTTAAAATCCGAATGGCGATGGGGTCCAAATAGCTCCTTAATTCTTCATGTTCAGGGTTCATGCAAGCCCGTCCCTAAGTTCAATTTATTGTCGAAAAGACTTTTGAAAAATAAAAGCAATCTTCGTGCCAATACGTTAAATTAATAAATAGCTGGAGTTCTCCTCCGGCCGGTGTCAAATTTTCGGAAAGGTTGCGGGCCGATGTTGGATAAATTGGCGTGTTATGGATGGGGTGGGGTGCTGGTGGCCGGGTTGGCCGTCGCCGCCTGTTCGCAGGAGACACAGGAACCGGTGGAGATCGGGGCGGCCCAGGTCGAACTCAGAAGCGACCTCGTTCTGCAGGACGCGCACCGTCCGCTAACCTCATTGGCGGATCAGGAAGATCAGGATGGGTTCGACCGAATCTCACAGCCGATCTCTGCCGCACGGCCCATCCTCCTGCCGAAGGCGGGAACCGGTCCGCAAATCCGCGAATACCGCTCCCTCCAACGGTATGAATTTCTCCCCGCCCTTTTGGACGAGCCCGGAACGCAACCATTTTCCGGCAAGGACCCGGCCGCTTCGGGTGCGGTATCGAGCCCCCCGGTGAAGTACCGGGTATGGGCGGGCAAAGGGTTCGGTGTGGGAGCGGAGCCAAGGGCGCAAAACCTTCACCTCGATGATGCCTATTATTATTTACCCAGCGTGACCGGAAAACCGTATGCCCAACCGTCGGAGCATCTGGCGCCCGCCGGCAAACCGTTCAAAAGCCAGAAGCCGCTGATCTTTCACAGCGGCGCTACCGGATTTGCGTACGAACCGCCGGGTGTTCCTGCCGAGGGTTCGCCGGATTTTGAAACAACGCGGGTCCTGTCGCCGATTCCCGAAACGCAGGTTTACTTTTCCTCCCGGCCGCAAACCGAAGTGAAGCTGGCTCCCGGAAAAAACCGTCTCGATTTGATGAACGGCAACGAAAACCTCAATCGCCACCGGTTTGGCAAGCTTCCTCAATAATCGTATTTCCGGATCAGGACGATTCGCGCCACCAAAAGAAAAACAACCAGAATGCGATAATCAGCACCCAGACGAGGATGCGCCGGGCCAGGGAAGCGTGTGGTTTTTGGTTCATCTGAAAATTAAATGATCCTCTCCCCCTAGGGGAGAGGGGTTTTGGATTTTGCTCCCCCTTCTCCGAACGGGGCTGGGGGGCTTCTTCCTTCTTGTTTTGTAGTTGCCCGATTTATCGGGCGGTTTTGAAAAGCGCCTTATGAATGAGGCAACTACATTTTATCCCCCCTCACCCTCCCCTCTCCCCCAGGGGAGAGGGATTTTTAGAATCCTGCCCATCCTGTCATCCCGTTATCCTGTCAGGTTTTCCTCTGCGCCCTTTGCGCTGAATAAGTCTGGGTCCAGCGTCACGCTGGCCGGCCCCAGGCCGGTCAGGGATTTTTCGCGCAGCGGAAACCGAAGCTGTTGTTCTTCACCTCCGGATTGAAAAAACTGCGGTTGAAGGTCGGCGCGCTCAACCCGCATCCGTACGACAGGCAGTCGAACCAGGACCCGCCTTTCAGCACCCGCTTGTCACGGCCGTATTCCGGTTTCGGGATGGTGTTGCCGGGATGCGGCAGGTAATAGGCGTCCACCCATTCCCACACGTTTCCCGACATGTCATATAAACCGTAAATGCTTCGGCCCTCGGGGTACGATCCCACCGGTTCGGTGCCCGTGGAATGTTTGTACGGGTTGTTGGATTTATCGAGCGTCCAAAAATTGCCCCAGGGATAGATGGAGCCGTCTTCCCCGCGTGCGGCTTTTTCCCATTCCTGCTCTTCGGGCAGGCGCTTGCCGGTCCATTGGCAATAGTCCCGGGCGTCGAGCCAGCTGACATAGGTCACCGGGTGGTCCTCCTGGCCCTCGGGGATACGGCCCCGCGCCCAATGATACGGCGGTTTGCGTTGCGTGGCGCCGATGAATTTTTTGTAATCGGCATTGGTTACTTCATACAGGTCGATGTAAAATACTCCGGTTTGGCTGATGTGCTCGGGCGACTCGTCATCCCAGCGCTCGTTGGACCCCATGATGAATTCTCCGGCATTCACATGCACCATGCCGGGGATGTCTCGGGTGGTCGCAGGTTTCGGAGATTGGGCGGCGGCGACGGGGCCGCCGGCCAGCGACGGTGGCCGCGCGGACTGCACCCGCCGGTTCGGCCGTTGGCTTTCTGTGAACAGAATAGGGCCCGGTTTCCGGAAGGGACTCAGCTTCTCCAGCGGCAGGGGCCCCTGATGGCAGGAGCGGCACTCGGCTTTTTTCGTTTTTTCGGCGCGGGCCTGCTGCAACTTTTCCGGCAGGTGGCAGGCGGTTTCGCAGGTCAGTTTCCCGTGCGGCGCATCCCGCAGAAACTCGAACGCCGCAACCGATGAGGCAGAGCCTGCTGTCCAGAGGACACAACCCAGAGCCAGACACAAATATCTTCGCATTCTTTTGAAATTTCCTGTGATTTGGTTGACAATGGGACGGCCCCCGGGCGTGACGGCTCGAGGAATCCGCGCTGTCTATTCGAAAAAAGTGTATAAAATACATCCGGTGGAGTCAAAAGGTAAATTTCAACCAGGAAAAAAAATGTATCATGGTGAATGGCACTTGAATATCGACGGACTGCAGACGGCGGAAGAAAATATGGCGGAGGACTCCGCGCTGTTGGCGGATTGCGAACAGGGCTTTATTCCACCGACGTTACGTTTGTACGGCTGGTCCGAACCGGCGATCACCCTCGGGTATTCACAGAACGCCGAGGCGGAGCTGGATGGGGACCGTTGCCGGGAGTTGGACATCGCCGTCGTCCGGCGGCCCACCGGCGGGCGCGCCCTGTTACATTATAATGAATTGACCTATGCGGTGGTGGCGCCGGTAACGCTTTCTCCGTTCAACCGGGGACTGAAAGCCACCTTCGGGGCGATCGGCGAGGCGCTGTTGTCCGGGCTGAAACGTCTGGGGGTCCAGGGGGACCTCAATACCCGCAAGGAACGGCCGGCCTCCTCCGGGTTTAAGCGCTCCCCGGCCTGTTTCGCCTCGCTCAACCAATGCGAAATCACCGTCGACGGCAAAAAACTGGTGGGTAGCGCGCAGAAGCGAACCGCGAAAGCGTTTTTACAGCACGGGTCGGTGATCATCGAATCCAACCACGAGTTGTTCACCTCTCTGCTCCAATTCGACGATGAACGGCAGAGGAGTGAGACCCGACAACGTTTATTGGATGCGACCACCGGTTTGAACCGGGTGTGTGGCCGCGAACTCACGTTCGAAGAGATAAGCGCCGCTTTATGGGGAGGGTTTCGCAAAACGCTCGGTGGCGCCTGGTTTCTTGCCGAACGTTCCCATCCACGGGCATCCCTGAGCGAAACTTTCGATGAATCCCATGTTTAATACGACCCGGTGGTATACGCTGTTGATACTGGCTTGTATTTTAACATTCCTGGGCACGGCCTGCGGCAAGGGCAAGATGTTCAGCGAAGACCCGAAACGGCAGAAGTATCAGGACCGTACCCTGGCCTACCTGCCGGATTTGAAGCCGGGAATTCTGAAGGCACGGCTGGCGAACATCAATCGGGACCTCTTTCCAGATCTGGTTCTTCTGCGCACCGGTGCCGGCGGCCGGCCGGTGATCCGGGTGTGGACCAACCAAGATGGAAAACGTTTCGTGCCGGTCCAGCGGGTGGGATGGCAGGGGCAGGTGTCCGATCACATCGTATTCATGGCGTTACGGGATCTGGATCATGACCGGGCCGAGGACCTCATCCTGGTGGGACGGTTCTCCGACGGCTCGTCGGCCCGGATTCTGTTCAACAACGGCAAGGGCTATTTTTATACTCGCAGGGACATTCCGTTTCCCCACGTCCACCGGGGAATGGACCGGGTGACGATGCAGGATATCGATGGCGATGGCCATGTCGATTTGTTTTTTACCGGGAAAAAAGTTTTGGACGACCGGGGACAACCGCACCGCTATCCGGTTCAGTTCATGATCAACAATGGCCGCGGCATGTTCCGCGACTCCACGCAATTGCTGATGCCGCCCTTGAAGCCGGGCATTGTCGATGTCTCTTTCGCCGATTACGACGGCGATAAAACGCTGGACATCTTTCTAGTCAACGGCGAAGGTCAAAACACCCTGCTGACCAACAACGGCCTCGGAGCCTTTACCGACCGGACAGCGGACCTGTTGCCGTCCATCAGCGACCAGAGCGCCTATGCGGATTGGGCCGACTTCGATCAGGACGGCGACAACGATTTGCTGGTGGCCAACCGGGAGCCTTTGCCCACCGGGGAGTACAGTTATTTCCTGGTCAACCAGGGGCGTGGCTACTTTCGCAAAGGACCGCTCAAGGCGTCGCCCAAGGCGCCGTTCCAGGCGGTGTATCTGCTGGACGCCAACGGCAGTGAATTCCCGGACATCATCTTTTTGAGCGCGAAAGGCATTCATTTTTTAAGAGGGCTGGGCAAGTGGCGGTTCTGGAAAGAGTCCCGCCGCAGGCTCCCCTTCAACGACCGGTTCCACGAGCTGACCTTCGCCGACATCAACAAAGACTCCTTCCTGGATATTTTCGGTTACGCGCAACGAGAAGGCCGCGGCGTGCTGTGGATCAATACCTTTGAATAGACTTCATCATGGCCTCGTTTAAACATTTCACCTTTCTGAAAGTGCTGGCGGTGATCGCCTGGGCCGACGGCGAAATGACCGAGTCGGAAAAAAATATTCTGAAAAAGTTTTACCGCACATTCGGCCTGGACAAAGACGATATCCGGCAATTGAATCCCTACCTTCTGGCGCCGACTCCCAAAAAGGAACAGGAGCGCCTGTTCAAACAGTTGGCCGCCGAGTTGAATTCGCAACGGGAGAAAGAGGAGATCGTCGCCGAGCTGGAGGCCATCGCCCACGCCCACCGCTCCCTGAAAACCGAGGAAAACGAACTGGTGGAGGAATTCATTCGCCTGCTCAAAAAAACCTCGTTCACCCAACGGTCGTTCGGCCGGGTGCGCAATTTTTTTCAGGCGACGATTTTCAGGCCGGCGTATGAAAAAAATCCCGCGGTCCACCGGTACTTCAGGAACACGATTCTGAAAAAGCTGGAATTGAAAATGAAAAGGTCGGGGCTCAAGATCGATCTCGAAAGTGACAAGGTGTATGTCATCTGCCTGTTCGGGGCCCTGCTGGCGTCGGTAGCCCAGGTGGACGAACATTTTCATGAAGAGGAAAGAAAAGCGCTCAAAAAAATCCTGAACGAGCGGTTCGAGTTTTCCGTAAAGGAACGACAGTTTTTGTTAGAGGTCATGGAGGAGCAGGCGCGGCACGGATTCGATTTCCATGAAGTCGTCACCGAATTCAACAGCCGCGTGTCCTACAAGGACCGGGTGGCCGCGGTGGACTGTTTCTGGGCCATCGCGGCGGCCGACGGCGTCATTTCGCACGAGGAGAATGAGGAAGTCCGGCGTATCACCAAGGCCATGCATATCCCTCACCAGATTTTCAAGGAATCCAAAAAGAAATTCCTCAAGCGCTAACCGGTTCCGCAAGCGGGGAATGGGGATTCCCATCAGGGGCGACGCATGAAACCCAGGAAGGAAAGAAAGTTTATCGGCATCCTGTTCGAGTGTTGCAACGTGTACCGCCGCATCTATATCAATCAAGACGGCAACGCCTACGAAGGCCGGTGCCCCACCTGTTACGGCAAGGTCACCGTGACCATCGGGCCGGAGGGAACCGACCAGCGGTTCTTCAAGGCCCGTTGATTATTTCCGACACCCCTCCATTATGAAAATCGTATTGCAGAGAGTGCTTCGTTCTTCCGTTATGGTCGACGATGAAGTGGTCGGCAAAATTGGCCGGGGATTGACGATCCTGTTCGGCGCCGAAAAAGGGGATACCGACAAGGCGGTGGACGCGCTGGCCGAGAAGGTGGTTCACCTGAGAATCTTCGCCGACGATCAGGGCAAAATGAACTTGTCCTGCCTCGATGTGCAAGGCGACATCCTGGTCGTCTCCCAGTTCACCCTGGCGGGCGACTGTTCCCGCGGGCGGCGGCCCGGCTTCGACAACGCCGCCGCACCGGAGGACGCCCAACGGCTCTATCAAAAATTTGTAGGGAAACTCGCCGGATCGAAACTGAACGTTCAGGAGGGGCGGTTCGGCGCGCACATGCAGGTGGACATCGTCAACGACGGACCGGTCACGTTCATTTTGGAACGCTGACCGTAACGGCTCAACCCGCGGCGGGCAAAGCGGATTGGGTCAAGCGCCGCACATCGCCTCTTTTGAGATGGTATTTCGCGGCGAGGATGGCGATGTTTTTCCGGCAATGTTCCGCCATCTCGGCATTGCGGTTTTTGCGGTACAACGCTTCGGCGGCGGCCATGTAGGCCACGGCTTTGTCCCCTGCCTTCAAATGATCGCTCAACCGTCCCAGGTGGTAATAATTGTCCGGCATCTCCGGGTCCAGTCCGGCCGCCGTTTCATACGCGCTGACGGCCCGGCCGTATTGCCGGGTGATGTCCCACAACTCGCCGAGCGCCTGTTGCACCTGTATGTTGGAAGGCGATAGCCGCACCGATTGCTCGTAATAACGGATGGCCTCGGGGTACCGCTCCAACCTCTGGTAAGTCCAGCCGAGTCCCGCCAGGATTTCCGGATCGTGGGGATGCGCCTGGTGCGCCATGCGAAAGTGAGACAGACCTTCGTCGATTTTCTCCTGCCGGGTCAGAGCCACCGCCAGGTTGAAATGCGCCGACCCGTGGCCGGGATCGAGCGTCAACGCGATCTCGTATTCAGCCAGCGCCTCTTTGGGTTTTCCCACTTTTTCCAACAGGACTCCCAGGTTGCTGTGGGTTTCCGCCGAGTCCGGATTTTTTTCCAGCGATTGCTTCAGTTGTTTCATCGCCAGCCGGTACAGCCCCAAGTGCTGGTAGGCCACCGCCAGGTTGTTGCCAATTTTGACGGTGCCGCGGCCGGTGTCGACGAACGGTTTTAAAAGGTCGACCGCATCGCGGTGGCGCTTCTGGTGAATATACACCGCGCTCAGGGTGGACAGGGTGGCGCGGTCGCGGGGCATCATCTCCAGCGCCCGCAGGAGCCAAGGCTCGGCTCCGGTGTAATCCTTGAGATGGTAGAGCGCCCAGCCGAGTTCGCGGTGGGCCAGGGCGTGGGCCTTGTTCAGGCGCACCGCGTCTTTCAGATGACTCGCGCCCTGCGCATACCGGCCGAGCGTCAGAAAGCCGCGCCCCAGCCGGTAACGAACCTCGGCGTTGTGGGGATCGGTTTGCGCCCGCTCCAGGTTGTGCTCGATCTGCTTCTCGACCACTCGGGTGGTTTCCGGCAAGCAGGCGCTTAACAACAACACGGA
>CAYPKH010000008.1:0-3940 GCA_964411245.1 uncultured Nitrospina sp. | reverse complement strand
CGCGGAGGGGCCTCGCTAGAAGGGAATGGAGGCGAGGGCCAGTTGCATGAGTTTGGAGGGGTACAGGCCGATGGCCAGGATGGCGACGGAACTGACGGTGACGATGGCGGTCATGCCGCGGCTGGTTTGGATCGCTTCCTCGGATTCGCCGTCCTGAAAATACATCATGGCGATGACGCGCAGGTAGAAGTACACCGCGATCATGCTGGCGGCCACGGCCAGGACGGCGATCAGCACATAGCCCTGTTTGATGGCGGCGACGAAGACGTAAAGTTTCCCAAAGAACCCGGCGGTGGGCGGGAACCCCGCCAGCGACAGCATGAACAGGCTCATTGCCGCGGCCAGATACGGTTTGCGCTTGGCCAATCCTTTAAACCGGTAGATGGAGTTGGCCTGTTCCCCTTCGCCTTCCAGCATGAATACGATGGCGAACGCGCCGATGTTCATAAACAGGTACACGCCCAGATAGAACAGGATGCTGGCCACGCCGTCCTGGCTGTTGGCGACGATGCCGATCAACAGGTATCCCGCGTGCGCTATGCCGGAATACGCCAGCATGCGTTTGAGGTCATCCTGAAAGATGGCCGCCGTGTTGCCGATCAGCATGGTGAGCACCGAGACGCCGAACAGGAAGGGCATCCAGATTTCCTCCAAACTGGGCAGGGCGGTGTAAAAGATGCGGGCGATCAGCGAAAACCCCGCGGCCTTGGTCGCCACCGACATGAACCCGGTAATCGGTGTCGGCGCGCCCTGGTAGACGTCCGGCGTCCACGCATGAAACGGCACCAGCGACACCTTGAACGCGAGGCCGCAAAACACCAGCGCCATTCCGATGTAAAGCAGTTTGTTCAGGCTGTAGGGATTGGTCTCCAGCAAGTGGCCGATTTGCCGGATTTCCGTGGTGCCGGTGCCGGCGTACATCAGCGCCATGCCGTACACCAGTATGGCGGAAGCGAACGCGCCCATCAGCAGATATTTGATAGTGGACTCCTGTGACGCCAGCGTTTCCCAGTCAAGATGTTTGACATCGCCCGGTTGTTCGGTGCCCTTGCCGTGCTTGGCGGAGAAGCCGCACAGGATGTAAAGGGAAATGGAAAATATTTCCAGAGAGATGAAGGCGGTGATCAGGTTGCCGGACTTGGCCAGGAACATCATGCCGACCACGGTCATCAAAACGAGGCAGAAATATTCGGCCCTGTTTTCGTTGTTGGGTTTGGGATAACGCACCGCCGCCGCCACGGTGAACAGGGACATCAGCAGGAAGATGATGTTCAGGCTCTGGGAAAACCGGTCGAACAGCAGCGCGCCGCTGAACATGGCCGGATCGGTCCCCTCACTGACAGAAGGCGCGAGGCCCCATAGATAAAAGGTATAGCCCAAAGCCGTCAGGATACCGACCGCCGAGGATTTCGACAGATAGGAGTTGGTGTTGAACGACTTGAGCAGTCCCATCATCAGAACGGCGAACGCGGTGAACACCAGGATCAGCTCCGGCGCGATAGCCTGCCAGTTCATATCTGCAAAATTGATGTCAGCGGTCAATTGAGAAATCCTTGGATTGATGGCCGTTGGAGTATCCGGAAGGGCTTCCGGTTCCGTGTAGTGGGCTTTGTAAAACATTTCCCGTGCTTTTTCAAGGAAATGTTAGAAACCGCCGGGTTAGCCCTGTCAGGAGCCCGCCGGGTTAGCCCTGTATAATATAAGGAGAGCGGATAGGTGGAGGATTGCCCACAGGGGCTTGAGACGAAACCCCTTGGCGCAATGGGCCGGACCGTCCCTCGTCCCCGGATGCTATTTTCCGAAAAGACCCTTCATCGAGTCGGTCACGCCTTCGGCGCCTTTTTGAAGGGTATCCGTAACCCCCTTGGCCGCACCTTCCACCACGTCCTGGGCGCCTTCGACCACTTTCTCCGCCGCTTCACCCACTTTATCCAGATTCAGCGGAGCGACGGCTTTGAGGATCGCTTTTTTCAAAGCGTCAACGATCGATTTGACGGCCTCGCCGGGAGTGGCGCCTTTTGATTTTTTGCCGATGTCTTTCAGGTGAAGGTCGGGAAGCGGCACCGTTATCGATTTGCCGCCCAGAAAGGTGGCGCTGACATTGACCTTGCCACCCTTCACATAAACATGTTCGATGATCAATTTGGTTCCATTTTCTTTTTCGGCGCTGCTGTCCCCGGATGCCGAAGATCCTCCATGCTTTTTAACGAAAGCGTTGATATTGCGTTGGATGGCGTCGATATTGCTTCCATTTTCTCCCAATTCGTAAGTGACCTCGGGGGCCTGGATGAAAATTTCTTTGATGATCACGGTGTCCGAGGTGATCGAATCGGTATCCAACGTAATTTGAATCTCATCCATTTTGAAGAAACTCTCGGTTTCGAAGCCCTCAGGGTTGCCGATGACCAGGCTCCGCAGGGTCCCTTTGCCGGAGGTGGCGTCGATTTCGGTTTCTTTTAAATCCACCGGGGCCTGGACGATTTCCGGCCCCTGGGTATTGACGGCTTTGGTGATGATCGCTCCCAGCGAGGAATATAGAACGAGAACGCCCACGACCAGGATGACAACCAGCGCGGCAAGTCCCATGACGACACGTTTCATAGAGATTCTCCTTTATAAAGGTAAACCGGAATGGAAAGATTATCCGGCCTGATATTCCGGATAAACCTGTCCCGCCTCCAGCACCACCCAGCGTTCCGATGTATCACCCAGCACCAGGTCGAGGTGGTCGTGGAGGCGGACGAGGTTGATAATTTCTCCGGCCAGGCGCACCCGGACGGAGTCTTCCTGGTGGTCGCCCTGAAGGTGCATGGTGTCCCCGTCGATTTTGGTCACCCGGAACATATCATTGATCGTGCTGACGATGCGGGGCGGTTCTTCCAGAACGCGGCTGGTTTCATCGTCCAGAAAATGACTGAGTTGCAGGCACCGGTCCTGAGCGCGGGTCAGCTCCTGCACGGTTTTCTGGAAATCGATGTGCGCCAGGCCGTGTGCGATGTCCTGCCGTTCCAGCCATTTGAAAAACGAAAACAGGTCGAACAGGATTTCGTTGGTTTCGGTTTTGGTGGAAACCGAGTTGAACGGCAAAAATCCCACCACAAACCGGCTCAGGTGCGCCGGTTTCAGTTGGTCCGGGTCGGCGCTGATCTGGCGGCTTCCCATGTCCTCCTGGAATTCCATCCCCGATTCGACCAGACAATTGTGAAACAGGGCGAGGCTTTTGCCCAACTCAGCGGCGGGCAAGTCCGGCGCGGGCGGTTGACCCCGGCCGTGCGCATAGTTGTACATTAACTGATAAAGACTCATGGCATTCTCAAAATAGAAACTCGTCCTAAAGGGAATCCTTCAGCGCGTCGAGCAGGTTCTGAAATTCTTCCGTCGTGATGTCTCCCATATTGGCGATCCGGAAAATACTTTCGCTCAGTTTCTTCTGCCCGGCGTAAATGACGAATCCTTTTTTCTTCAACTGGCGGTGCAACGATTGGTAGGAAACCCCTTCCGGCAGTTTCAGGGCGGTCAGGGTGTTGGACCGGTGCGATTCGGGAATCAGGAACTCCAGTTTCATTTCCTTGAACCCCTTGCGCAGCAGTTGGGCCGCCTGACGGTAGCGTTGCATCCGCTTCTCCAACGATTCTTCCAGCAGTTCGTCGAGCGCGGCGTCGAATGCATAATACACCTGTACCGCGGGGGTGAACAGGGTTTCTCCATTTTCCTGCGCCTGATGATTTTTATACAAATTGAAATAATGGGACCGCTCCGGGATTGCCTCCAGCCGCGGCAGTTCCGATTTGCGCACCAGCACGAACGCGACGCCGGGCAGGCCCTGCAGGCATTTGTTGGCGGTGCCTACGCAAAAGTCGACGTCCGCCCGGTTGAAATCCAAAGGATCGCCCGCGAGGCCGCTGATGCTGTCTACCAGAAACCGTCTTTTATGTTTGCG
>CAYPKH010000007.1:0-15319 GCA_964411245.1 uncultured Nitrospina sp. | reverse complement strand
CCAGGGCGCTTTGGAGGGGTTGGGGGTTTTGGTGGGATTGGCCGCTTCTTCCAGAGGCGCGTCGATTACAATGGAGCATACCGTCAGGGCCACGATCACGATGATCGCACACAAAAATTCCAGACGCACCAGGTAATGCCAGACGTGCACCTTCTCCGGTAATTCCTCAGCGGCTCTCTTTTTAGCGGGGGTGGCCATGATCAGAGTAATCCTTTATCGAGAACCGGGATCACCCGGTTTCATTCGCATTTAAAGCGGGCCGGATATCCCGCCGTCCTTGCGGATACGCCAGAAATGGACGATCATTAGAGCCCCGGCGACCAGCGGAATAAAAATGCAATGCAAGACGTAAAACCGCAACAAGGCCGGAGGCCCAACCAGACTCCCTCCCAATAGTGCGGAACGCATATCATACCGGGCGCTGATGAGGGGAACGTATTCCTGAAAGGGTCCCTCATGGCCCAGAAACGGTGTTCCGCGGGCCATATTCGTTCCTACGGTAACCGCCCACATGGCCAGCTGATCCCACGGAAGCAGGTAACCGGTAAAACTCAGGAGCAAAGTAAAGGTCACCAGAAAAACGCCGATGACCCAGTTGAATTCGCGCGGCGGTTTATAGGAACCCGTCAAAAACACGCGGAACATATGAAGCCAGACAGTAATCACCATGGCATGGGCGGCCCAGCGATGCATATTCCGCATCAACATGCCGAACGGCACGTCGTACTGCAGGTATTTCATATCAAAGTAGGCGTATTCCCCCACCGGCCGGTAATAAAACATCAGAATGACGCCAGTGACCACGGTGGACAAAAACAAAAGGAACGTGATCCCTCCCATGCACCAAGTGAATTTTATTCTCAACGCATGGCGGTGAATTTTAACCGGATGCAAATGCAACCAAACGTTACTGGCAATCTGCAGAACCCGGTTGCGGGGTGTGTCGGCGTATCCATGCCGGAACGAGGAGGTCCATATCTGGGATTCCGTAACCTGCTTGGAAAAATCTTTCCATATCTTGCCGCTTTTAATGGACTCCATGATCTCGGCTATATTCGGAATTTTGGGCTTGTTGGCCAAAACAAAAACCTCCGTAAATTCAGCTGAATTAAACTTGGAGCGGAAACATCAGACCCGGAGAAACGATCCGGGCTTGCCCCATTCTCCCTTTTCAAAAAGAAATACCTTACTCTTATCAATGACGATCTGACCATCCGGTCCGACCTCTACTTTTAAACGTTCCAGAGCACGGGGAGCGGGACCCTCAAAGTTCATGCCGTCCATCGTAAAACCACTGCCGTGGCAGGGACATTTGTATTTTCCCTCCGACCTCAACCAGAGCGGCGTGCAACCGAGATGCGTGCACCGCGCCAGAATCGCATAAAGCTGTTTCTCTTCGCGAACCACCCACACGCGCTGCTCAGAAACCCATTTCGAGCTGACTTCCCCAACCGTATAGTCTCCCGGGTTGCCGGCTTTAAACTTGGGGGACGGTTCAAACAGAACGCGGGGAAACAACAGTCTCAAAAAATACAGAGATGACAACCCCAGTGTGGCCATAAAACTGGCCCAGCCGGCGAGCGAAAAAAAGTCTCTCCGGGACCAGAGCGTATCCGGAGCCTCATCCTTTTTCCCCTTAGCCTTAGCCTCAGGTTTAGGTGCGGCTGACGCCGATTTGGATTCCTCTTTCAATTCACTCATAATGGGAATTAAATCAATACCTTTTAGGAACTCTGTTATGGAAGAACGCGTTGCGGATCACCGGGGTTTACCGCTAGCAGAGGAGCGTTTCTATCATAATTAAATATATGAGTCAAGGCCAGATATTGCCCCTAAAACCTTGAATTAACGTCGGGCAGACAGTGCTCGCAGGCAGGCTTGGGCGGCTTTGATCACGGGCTTGAAGAAGGCTGGATTTTCGTCCCCGGACTGCACCATATCCTGAAGCGAAGCACCCCCTCTCAGGGTCGATTGCAGATGTCGCATGGACACAGAGGCCTGTTCCCCCAAAAACTGGGCTCCGATGATTCGTTTCGAATCACGATCCGCGACCACCTTGCAGAATCCTTCCTCAGTGTTACTGGAAACGTCGTTACTGCCGGCATCATAACGCCCTTCCACCGCGCGAAAGCCCTTGAAGTGGGCATCACCGCTAAGACAACCGATGCTCGCGATTTCCGGATGGGTGTGCAGGCAAAACGGTATCTGGTCAGGTTTTAGGGTTTGCCGGCCACCGGCGGCATTGATTCCAGCCACCCGTCCCTCTTCTTCCGAGATCTCGCGCGAACGGGATCGTCCGGTCACACTGCCCGCGGCGAAAACCCCCTGCAACGAAGTCTCCATGGTTTCATTCACCCAGATTTCCTGGTTCCGGCCTTTTTCGATATTCAAAGCGTCCAACCCCAGTTTCTCCGTGTTGCCCACACGTTCCCCGGAAACCAGCATCCGCTCGGTGGAGAACTTGACGCCGCCGTCCAGCGTGATGTCGATTTGATCGTTGCCTTTGAATATGGAAATGACTTTCTTGCCGAGGAGCACTTTGATCTTTTGCTTTTTGAATCCTGCTTCCAGAGCGGTAATTAAATCGGGGTCCTGCTGGTGGATCAGCCGGTGGTTCTCGTCCACCAGAAATACCTTGGTTCCCAGAAGGTTGAACCATTGCGCCGCCTCCAGCGCGGAGGTGTCGCCGCCCACAATCAACACAGAGGCCGGGGTCTCGTTCCAATTCAGTAGACCGTCGAGCGGTAAAATCATCTGATCATCAAAAGGAATCATCGCCACCGGTTTGACCCGCGACCCGCTCGCTATAATGACCTTCCCGGCCTTGAGTGTGGACGGTTGCTCGTCGTGATGAACCAACACCTGGTGGCCCCCGGCCAGGGAACCCTCTCCGGGTATCCATTCCACACCGGCGTTCTGCAGGTCCTCCAGAATTTCCCGGGATGTCTGTTCCGCTTTCTCTTTCACCGCTTGATCCAGAGCGCCCAGCGAAATTTTGTCTCCGCAAGATTCCATCTGCTGGCGGAGGACCTGAAGCGGAAGTTGTCTTTTGAACAGGGAATGTCCCCCCGGCCGGCCGGCTTCGACCAGGCCCGCCCGGGCGCCCTGTCCCGCCGCGGCTTGCGCCGCCGCCACTCCTGCGGTTCCGCCGCCTATGACGACCACTTCGTATTCGTTCATAACATCCATTTTCCGTATGGGGTGATCCCTGAAAATTCATTACAGCACAATTGCGGGAGTTTAGGCAATGGGATCGTGTGGTTTTAAAAAATGCTGAAGGCGGCGATGCCCACCAACAGAACCAGTCCGATGGAAGCCATGATGGCATGCGCGGTGATATTCCATCTGCGGCTGAGGGGAATCACGGTCAGAAAATATATCATGACACCGTAATTGAACAGGGCGTTTCCTATCAACCGGTGCGTGACGAACAGAAACCCTCCAAAAGATATCAGGACAGTCCCGTAAATAATGCGGTGGAGCTGGTACCGCTTTCTGCGGACATCCCTGGGCAGCATGCTGACGCCGACGATGATGTTGGCGATGACGATCAGGATGGTGACTAATATAGTGAGAAAACTGGGATGGGAAAAAATCTCGCTTAAGCGGGTAGCCTGCATGGAGGATGAAAACCCCTGAGAGGAAGAAATTGGTGCCGATGGGGAGAGTCGAACTCCCACGGGTTGCCCCATACGCCCCTCAAGCGCACGTGTCTACCAATTCCACCACATCGGCATGGGTTCAGTGGTCAGTCCTGGGGTAGATCATATTGGTTATCGGATGGGCTGGGGGTCTGTTCGGTGATGCCTTCCACCTCATTGATCACGGAATCCTGGTCCTTTTTGGTGGAAATCACCGCCAGGGTTAAGGAGGTGGCCATAAAAATAAACGCCGCGCCGGCGGTGAGCTTGGTGAGGATATTTGCCGAGCCGCTGCTTCCGAACATGGCCTGACTGCCCGCCGAGCCCAAGGAAGCCCCCATGGCGGCCCCTTTCCCCGCCTGCAACAAAATCACAAGAATCAGAAAAAATCCGACCATCACATGCAACACGGTAAGAAAGGTATGCACGGGCATCCTCCAAAAATCGATTATTGAACAGCGTCGATAATAGCATAAAACGAATCGGCGTCCAAACTGGCACCGCCCACCAGCGCGCCATCAATATCCGGTTGTGCCAACAAGCCGGGGCTGTTCTCGGGGGTCACACTGCCGCCATATACAATCCGGTTGTCCTGGACGGTATCCTCCCCGAACTGTGAGAGGAGGCGGCTACGAATGAAATCATGAATCTCCTGGGCCTGCTCCGGTTCGGCGTTTTTGCCGGTGCCGATGGCCCAGACCGGTTCGTAGGCGACCACCACTTTTCTTATTTCAGCCGGGGTCAATTCCTTCAATCCCTCCTGCACCTGGGTCCCGACAATATCTCGAGCCTGCCCCGCCTCCCGTTGCTCCAGAGTTTCTCCCACGCATAACATCGGATAGAGACCCTCCGACAATGCGGTTTTTAATTTCTGATGAACCAGCGCGTCATCTTCTTGAAACAATTTTCGGCGCTCGGAGTGGCCGACCAGGACGTAACGGCACCCCACCGATTTCAACTGGGTACCGGACACTTCTCCCGTCACCGCCCCCTGGAGCAAATGCGACAGGTTCTGCGCTCCCAGATGAATACCACTGCCGCGTAACGCTTCTGCCGCGGAAAACAGCGCGGTGAAAGAGGGGATCAACACCACTTCCGCCGGACAGGATGAGTTCAGCCTGCCCCTTAAAGCCCTAATCATTTCCAGAGATTCCGGGACAGTTTTGTTCATCTTCCAGTTCCCGGCAATCAGCGGTTTTCTCATATTTAACTTTTAATTTATATTCTTAAATACCCTTTTTAATTAAGTATTTTAATATATCTTTGGTGCGGGAGGAGTAGCCCCATTCGTTATCGTACCAGGCGAGAACCTTGACCATAGTCTTCTGGATCACTTTGGTTGAGAGGGCGTCGACAATGCTGGAATCCTCCGCTCCGTTAAAGTCGACGGAGACCAGAGGTTGTTCTTCATAGCGCAGGATACCCTTCAACTCGTTTTGGGCGGCCTCTTTGAATATTGCGTTCACTTCCTCTTTGGAGGTTTCCCGGTCCACCTCGGCGACAAAGTCGATCAGGGAGACATTGGGCGTCGGCACCCGGATCGCCATCCCGTCCAGTTTTCCTTTGAGTTCGGGCAGCACCAGGGAAACTGCCTTGGCCGCTCCAGTGGTGGTCGGGATCATGGAAATGTTGGCGGCCCGCGCCCGGCGCAAATCCTTATGAGGCAGATCCAGAATTTTCTGGTCGTTGGTGTACGAGTGGATGGTGGTCATCAGTCCCTTCTGAATACCCAGCTTGTCATTCAGGACCTTGGCCACTGGAGCCAGGCAATTAGTGGTGCAGGAGGCATTGGAGATGATCTGGTGCTTTTTGGGATCGTACTGGTCCTCATTGACACCCAGAACCACGGTCACATCGGGATCGGTCGCCGGGGCGGAAATGATCACCTTGCGGGCGCCGGCCTGAAGGTGTTTGGAAGCCGCTTCACGCTTGGTAAAGAGACCGGTGGATTCGATGACTACCTTGATTCCCAGATCCTTCCAGGGCAAATCCTCCGGATTGCGGACCGACAGGACCTGTATCGGCTTGCCGTCGACCAGCAACCGGCCGTCCTCTCCCTGAATGTCGTGGGGACTGATCCCCTGAATGGAGTCGTACTTGAATAAATGCGCCAGGGTGGCAGCATCGGTCAAATCGTTGATGGCGACGACTTCGATGTCCGAACACTCTTTGTCCTTCAAAATACATTTCAGGACGTTTCGTCCGATCCGTCCGAACCCGTTAATAGCCACTTTGGTGGTCATTGAACCTCCTTACTGCAACATGACAATGGAACCTCCACTGGGCCCATTTTCTCTTTAAACGCTGATTGATTCAATGCAATTCTTGAAGAGAACGCTACCAGAAATTCCGGGGAAAACTGGAAGGACCCGAATTATGTAGAAATTGCCGAAGCAAGTCAACCGTTGACCGCCGGGAAAACCGGTTATCGGGTGCGTTGCGCCTCCCCGGCCCGAATGGCCTGGATCATATTGCGAACCGCCTGCTTCAGGCCGTGATAAACCGAACGCGACACCAGGCTGTGCCCGATGTTCAACTCCTCGATCTCCGGCACCGCGGCGACGGCCACCACGTTTTCCTCGGTCAGACCGTGCCCGGCAAACACACGCAGGCCCTGCTCCGCCGCATGGCGGGAGGCCTCTCGGATTTTTTCCAACTCCCGTTGCACCGCACCGGCTTCTTTCAATTCCGAATAGGCCCCGGTATTGATTTCGATGCTCTCGGCCCCCACCTCTCGTGCTGCGTCTATCTGACGGTGATCGGGATCGACAAACAGGCTGAACCGAATCCCCTGCGACTGAATCCGGTCTCGGACTTTTTTAAGCTGTTCTTTCTGGGAAAAGACGTCCAAACCGCCCTCGGTGGTGATCTCCTGCCGCTTTTCGGGAACCAGGGAAACCTGATAGGGCTGGGTGTTGAGGGCGATGTGCACCATCTCCTCCACCGCCGCCATTTCCAGATTGAGCACGGTGGTGATGTTTTGCCGGATACGGGACACGTCGTCGTCCTGAATGTGACGCCGGTCTTCGCGCAGGTGGACGGTGATGCCGTCGGCCCCAGCCTGTTCGGCCAAAAGCGCCGCTTCCAGAGGATCCGGCTCTACTGTTTTCCGGGCCTCCCGGAGGGTGGCGACATGATCGACGTTGACAAATAAACGAATCTTATTCCCCATGTTGGATTTTCAGAATTTCACTCACTATTCTAATGGCCCGACAGGTTTCCAAAACATCATGCACCCGCAAAATCTCCGCGCCTTTGATGACTCCGATCACGGCGGTGGCGAGAGAACCCTCCAGCCGCTCGGCGACCGGTAAATCGAGGATTTTGCCGATAAACGATTTGCGGGAAGTTCCCAGCAACAGCGGCTTGCCCAGTGCGCTGAATGTTTCCAGCCGGGCGATGATTTCCAGATTATGTTCCACGGTCTTGCCGAACCCGATCCCGGGGTCCACCCAGATGCGCTCGGGGGCGATGCCCGCCGCTTCGGCGGTTTGAATCCCCTGTTCCAGAAACTGCCGGATCTCGCCCACACAATCGTCGTAGTGAATGTCTTCCTGCATAGTCGCCGGCGTGCCCAGCATGTGCATAATCACCACCCCGGCATCGTACTCGGCGATGATGGGCGCCATTTCCGGAGAACGGAGTCCGGTGATGTCATTGATGATGGCGGCACCCTCCTCCAGAACCTTCTGCGCGACCCCCGGTTTGTAGGTATCAACGGACACGGGCACCGAAAAGTTTTTACACAATTGCGAAACCACCGGGAGGATAATAGCCAGTTCCTCATCTTCGGAGATGGGCTTTGCGCCCGGCCGGGAGGACTCCGCTCCCACGTCCAGATAATCGGCCCCTTCTTCAATCATCCGCTCGGCCACTTTAAGGGCGTCGGCGACGGTCGGCACCCGGCTGTCCGGATAAAACGAATCAGGCGACAGGTTGATGATCCCCATAATTTTAGTTGTTGGGAGATCGTTTTTCGAATGTGAAGAAGGAGTCACCGCGAACCCGATCCGGTTAGGATGAAAAAAAGCCCCATTCCCGATGCCTCGGGAACGGAGCTTAATTTACTTAAGACTTTTTATGAGAAACCATACTCCCTTATGCAGGAGACGGATCCGGCATGCCGCCCCCTCCCAGCAGGCCTTCGGAGCCCTTCAGAGGTTTGGCCTTTTTCGTGTCCTTTTTCTCGGAGAGAATCGCATCTTCGGTAAGCTCCTCTTTCGGGGTCCCATCGTCATCGGATTCCGGCGGCTTGCCGTCGACGATCTCTACGATTTCATCCCGGTTCAGAGTTTCATGCTCCAGCAGGGCTTTGAAAATCTTCTCAAGCGTATCGCGGTTTTCGGTGAGAATTTCTTTGGCTTTGTTGTAACCGCCCATGACCAGCGCCTTGACTTCCAGGTCGATTAATTTGGCGGTTTCGTCACTGAAGTTTTTCTGTATGGAGAAATCCCTTCCAAGGAAAATCTGCTCCTCTTTGGTTCCATAACTCAGGGGACCCATTTTCTCGCTCATGCCCCACTCACAGACCATTTTACGGGCCGTTTCGGTGGCGCGCTCGATATCGTTTCCTGCTCCGGTGGTGATTTCTCCGAGACAAATTTCTTCGGCCACGCGTCCACCCATCATGATCGCAAGATTGCTGATCAGATATTTCTTGGGATAGGTGTGCTTGTCGTCCACAGGCAACTGCATGGTTACGCCCAAGGCCTGGCCCCGGGGGATGATGGTCACTTTGTGCAAAGGATCGGCTCCGGGAAGCAGGTGAGCCACCAGAGCGTGACCGGCTTCATGATAGGCCGTGTTTATCTTTTCTTTTTCCGTAATCACCATACTCCGCCGCTCGACGCCCATCATGACTTTGTCCTTGGCGTCTTCGAAGTCGATCATGGTGACCATTTTCTTTTCGGCCCGCGCGGCCAAAAGAGCGGCCTCGTTCACCAGGTTCGCTAGATCGGCCCCAGTGAAACCGGGAGTGCCGCGGGCGATGGTTTTTAAGGACACATCATCATCGAGAGGCACCTGCGAGGTATGAACTTTGAGGATGCCTTCGCGGCCTCTGATATCAGGCCGGGAAACCACGACCTGGCGGTCGAAGCGTCCGGGACGCAACAAGGCGGGATCGAGTACATCCGGCCGGTTGGTGGCGGCAATCAGGATCACTCCTTCATTGTTTTCGAAGCCGTCCATTTCGACGAGCAACTGGTTCAGGGTCTGTTCGCGTTCGTCATGGCCGCCGCCCAGGCCGGCACCGCGGTGCCTGCCGACGGCATCGATTTCGTCGATGAAGATGATGCAGGGGCTGTTCTTCTTGCCCTGTTCGAACAGGTCGCGCACGCGGGAGGCCCCCATGCCGACGAACATTTCCACAAAGTCGGAACCGCTGATATTGAAGAAGGGCACACTGGCTTCTCCCGCGATGGCTCGGGCCAACAGGGTTTTGCCGGTTCCCGGAGGGCCAATCAGCAGAACGCCTTTGGGAATTTTACCGCCCAGTTTGCTGAACTTTTGGGGTTCCTTCAGAAATTCGATGATCTCGTGCAACTCTTCCTTGGCTTCATCTGCGCCCGCCACGTCTTTAAAGGTGGTCTGATTCTTTTTATCACTCGCCAGCCGGGCTTTGCTCTTGCCGAAAGAGAGCGCTTTGCCGCCACCGGCTTGCATCTGCCGCATGAAGAAAATCCAGATGCCCAGCAACAGAACGAGCGGGAACCAGGAAATCAGCACGTTCATGTACCAATTGGCTTTCTCGGGAGGCGCCACAACCGTGCGGACCCCCTTTTCACGCAGGAGTTTCAGGAGTTCGGGGTCTTCGGTCGGAATATAGGTTTCAAACGTTCCCCCCTTGTTGTATTCACCGGTAGCTTTATCCCCTTGAATCTGGACTTCCTTGACTTCGCCTTTTTCGACCTGCTCCATGAATTCGCTGTACACGATTTTAGGAACCTCCACCGGCTGATTGAGCACATTGAACAGAGCCAGCAGGATGAACGCGATGATGATCCAGAGGGCTAAATTTTTATAAAACTGGTTCAAAACCTTCTCCTTTATCAACGGAAGGGAAAACCCTTAGTTTTTCAAACCTTGAGGTTAATAGTAGCACATTCCCCGTGGGAAAGGGCTCTTTCTTTAATACGCCTTTTTGGCGGTAAGGCTAGGTTAAACCTTTAATAAACAACACTTTTTTCGTCTCCGGGGTCACCCGGTAGGGATGGGCGATCCGGGTCCCATAGACCCAAATAATATCGTTGTCCCCGGTTGTCAAGATGGGGATTCTGGAGCGCATTTCCCGGGGCACTTTGTCATCGATGAACAGGGATTTCAACTTTTTGGTGCCGTTCATGCCCAAAGGCTTCAGACGGTCTCCCGGTTGAAAAAACCGGACCAGGATGGTCCCGCCGGTTTTATCATAATCGAGGAACGCCTGGTTGGAAGGCGGACTGGCAAATTCGGATGCGGCCGGTTCGACAATTTCCGTTTTCAGGGTCACTCCGGTTTCGCCGACTTCGGTTTCGCCGGGAATATCCAGCTGGCCCACCCAATCGGAAGGCCCCATATCCTCAATTGAGATGCCGGGACCCGGCTCCGGGATTTTTTTAAAAACCACCGTTTCTCCCCGGCACTCCGCTTCCAGATTTCCGGGCAAATCGATTTTTTTACCCTTCTCGGTGGCCTGAAACAACGGGAGCAGATCCTGAACGTGGAGGGAGGAGATGGTTCTCAAATCTCCCTTGAGGACCTGCAGGCCTTTTCGGACCAATCGCCGTTTCAAGGCCAGCGGGAGCGGGGAGAACCTTTCGATATCAATTTCCAGGGAATCCCGGTTTTCGGCCCATGAGGTGACCCGGTCAAATTCCCGGTCGACTAGATCGTTCAGCCAGTCGTTGTCGGCCCTGAAAATTCCCGAGGCCTCGAACAGGTTTTCCACGATTTTCGGATTATAGTTGTCCTTCAAATAGGGAATCAATTCGAGGCGAATCCGGTTGCGCAGATAGTCGGTTTTCTCATTGGAAGAATCCTGACAGTAGGAAATGTTTCTACCCTTCAAAAATTCGATCACCTCGGACCGGGAACATTCGAACAAAGGGCGGATGTAGGGCGATCGAACGGGACTCATTCCCGCCATTCCTGTAAGACCGGTGCCGCGCAACAGATTCATCAGAACCGTCTCCACCTGATCATCCAGAATATGTCCCAGAGCCACTTTGTGAGCGCCGGTTTGCTTCAGGGTTCTTTCAAAAAATTCAAGGCGGACGTTGCGCGCGGTTTCCTGGAAGGATTGTTTTGCGGCCGCCTGTTCCGCCGGCACATCCTGCGCTTCTATCACAGTTTGAATCTTGAGGGAATCGCCTAACTGCTGCACGAACCGGGCATCCCGATCCGATTCGGCCCCACGGGCGCGGTGATTCAAATGAGCCACGACCAATTCGATCCCCAGCTCCCGCTTCAGGGCGTGCAGTCCATGGAGCAAAGCAACTGAATCGGGCCCACCGGAAACGCCAACCAGGACACAATCCCCTGTTGTGATCATTTTATGATCAGCGAGGGTCTTTTTAATTTTCGAAATTAAAGAATCCATTATTGTTCATCATGTGTAACAGGGTCCTGCAAAGGGGGAAAATACGAAAGCAGGCAGGTTTGGCGCAGGATAGAATCACAAATGGTTCAGGAGCTCTTTTTTCTTGTGCTGGTATTCCCCTTCGGAAATTTTTTTGTTGTCGCGCAATTGTTTAAAGTATTTCAATTGTTCCTCAAAAGTCTGAAACCTTGAAAACTCCGAGTTGCGTGGAAGTGTTCCACCCGGTTTCGATGGATTTTGACGGGGTGGCGTTGTGGCCGATTCATTTTGTTTAAGGAGACTGGGCTCGACCGCAATCATCGGCTCGATCTTTTGGGCCTGTTCCACCACCGGCTCGGGAGGAGGCGCCAATTTGATCTCGATAAAGGCCTTATCCCTCAACTCCTGCAAATACGTCTTGGACTCCCTTTGGAATTTTTCCTTCCGGAGTTTATTTTTAATCTGTTTTTTTACCTCATCCAGGGGAAAGGTTCGCCCCGGAATGATTTTATCGACCTTAATGATGTGTAATCCGTAAGGCGTTTTCACCAGACCGCTCACTTGGCCCTCTTTCAACCGGAAGGCGGCTTTTTCGAATTCAGGCACTATTTTCCCGCGCTCAATTTCCCCCAAATCGCCTCCGGTGTTTGCGGTCACGTCTTCTGAAAATTCTTTGGCGATGGCATTGAAATCGCCACCGGTCCGGATTTTCTGTAACGCCTGCCGGGCCTTGTGCTCTTTTAATTGCCGGTCTTCTTCCAGAAGGTCCTTATCCATTATAAACAGGATATGCCGCAGTTTGAGTTTTTCAGGAACCCAGAACTCCTTTTGATGCTTCTCGTAATACTGATCGACTTCGGCATCACTGATGGCCGCCCGCTTGCGGACTTCATAACCCATCACCCGGCTGATCATAATCTGGTTTCGGATATCATTTTTGTACTCGTCCAGGGTTTTGGATTCGGACTCCAGCATCCGCTTCAAATCCTCATCCTTGAGACCGTTGTTGCGCTTGATTTCATCAATGGCTTTGGTCACACTGGCCTCGTCCACTTTCAAGCCGAGATCTTTTCCGGCATCGATCAAAAGCCTGTTTTCAACCATGCGTTGCAACTCTTCAAACATCACCTTCTCTTTGGAGGGCAGGGGGCGCACCTTCGTTTTCTGGAGACTCATTATTTTAAAAGCCACCCGTTCCTCTAACTCGCTTTGGGTGATGATTTCCTTGTTGACCTTAGCAACAATGCGATCCACCGTGACCGCCCATCCCGGAGCGGCAAACCACACGGCCCCACAAAGCGCGCAGGCCACCCAGCGATTATATTTTTTCCAATACTTCATATTTGATTATTATTTCCGATTTCTGTTTGATTTCTTTCACCCATTTCTGAAACGCCCGCTCCTGGGCTTCCCTGAGTAACTTGGCGTGAATCTGCTTTTTGGACTCTTCAAAACTCATTTTTCGTTCGGGCTTCTTGTCGATCACCTTGAAGACATGAACCCCGTAGGGGGTCCGGATAATATCGCTCACCTTATTGATTTTGAGTTTGAACACATCCTCAAATCCTTTGGGCATCTGCCCGGCTTCGAAATAACCCATATCGCCGCCGGCTTTGCCTTCCGGGCTCAACGAATGGTCCTTGGCCAATTCTGAGAAGGATTTTCCCTTTCGGATCATTTTCAAAATTCTCCGGGCTTCGTCCTCGTTCTCCACCATAATATGAAGGGTCCGGACCTGCTCTCCCTTTTGAAACTCCTCCTTGTGCCCTTTAAAGTACTCCAAAAGGTCCTTGTCGCTGATTTTGATTTTACTGGTAAGGATTTCTTCGGTCAGCTTTTTGATCATCAAAATATTATTCTGCTTGGTGTTCCACAAACTCTGTGAGATTTCCTCGATTTCCAGCAATCTCTGAAACGATTCCTTATCATAACCTTCCTGGGACATCTCCAGATAAGTCATAAATTCCTGCCGCGACACTTTGATTCCCTGGCGCTCGGCTTCCTGGAGCAACAGGGCCTGCTTGATCAGTTCATTGAGGGAATTGGTCTTTAGCAAAACCCATTGCTCCGGCGGCAGGACGTCGTTTTTCAGGATCCGGTATTTGCGCTTCGCCAATTTAAGCTCATCCTTGATTTGCTCCCGGGTGATGGGCTCATCGTTGACGGTCGCAACGACATCGGACCCGCGCGCATCCTCTGCGGATTCGGTTGCGTTGCATCCGGCCCATAACCCGGCCGTCAGAACTGCCAAGCCTATACCCCTAACTGCACGCATCGTTATTCTGCTCATGAGCTCAATTCTCATCCAGACATCCTATGAGTTTCATTAAATAAGAACCAATCAAACCGGATTCTTCCTTCCAGCCCTTATTGTTTAACTTCAAAACAATGCGGTATTCAGAAATCAATTGCATTCTCGAATTCAGGATGGCCATCAGCTTTGCAGATGAAAGGCGGGTCGAAGGATTGATCGTAAAAGTGACTTCATGATGTCTCAACTGGACTTTAGATATATCCAGCCTTTGACAGTACAATTTGATTTCAAGCAAGACCAGCAGTTTCTCCACCTCTTCCGGGAATGACCCGTAGCGGTCGGCCAATTCCACCTTGAGGGTTTTCAATCCTTCAAAATCGTCCAACAATTGCAGTCGCCGGTAAATCTCCAGCCTTTGATTCAAATCGGAAACATAATCCTTGGGAACGAAGCCTTTGAACTCCAGATTGATTTCAGGTTCGATTTTGGACTCAATTTTCTGCCCTTTCATTTCCCGAATGGTCTCTTCCATCATCTTACAATACAAATCGAACCCGATGGCGGAAATGTGGCCGGACTGATCGTGCCCCAGCATGTTGCCGGTTCCGCGGATTTCCATGTCTCGGGCGGCCAATTGGAAACCCGCGCCCAGATCACTCATCTCTTCGATGGCGGTCAACCGCTTGCGGGCGTCTTCGCTGATCGTCAAGGCCCCAGAAATGAGAAGATACGCGTAGGCCTGATGCTTGTAACGTCCCACCCTGCCCCGAAGCTGATACAGTTGTGCCAGACCGAACTGGTCCGCCTGGTTGATGATAATGGTGTTGGCGGACGGGATATCCAGGCCCGACTCGATAATTGAGGTGCACAGTAAAAGATCGATTTCCTTGTCGATGAACTGCTTCATCACCCTCTCCAGCATCCGCTCCTGAAGCTGGCCGTGGGCGATCCCAATGGTAACTTCCGGGACAAGGTTCTTGAGCATTGCGGCGATCGAATGAATGCTCTGGACCTTGTTGTGCACAAAGTACATTTGCCCGCCGCGGTCCTTTTCCCGGAGAATGGCTTCACGGATGATCGCTTCGTCAAATTTCCGGACATAGGTTTTAATCGACAGGCGGTCGCTGGGCGGAGTTTCAATAACGCTTAAATCCCGTACCCCCATCAGGGAAAAATGCAGGGTCCGGGGAATCGGCGTCGCGCTCAGGGTGAGCACGTCCACCGAGGTCCTCAGCTGTTTCAGCTTTTCCTTGTGCTTGACGCCAAAGCGCTGTTCCTCATCGATGATCACCAGGCCCAGGTCGGCGAACTCCACGTCCTTGGACAGCAACCGGTGCGTCCCGATGATGATGTCCACCTTCCCTTCTTTCAATTTCTTGAGGGTCTCTTTCTGCTGGCGGGGGGTGCGGAACCGGCTGACCAACTCAATTTGAACCGGGTGCATGTGAAACCGTTCCTGAAACGTGCCCCAATGCTGTTGCGCCAGAATGGTGGTGGGGACCAGAACGGCCACTTGCTTTTTGTCCAACACCGCGCTGAAGGCCGCTCGCATGGCCACTTCGGTTTTGCCGTAACCCACATCGCCGCAGATCAGCCGGTCCATGGGTTTTTCCCGTTCCAGATCCTCCAACACGTCTTCAATGGCTTTCAACTGATCTTCGGTCTCGACGTATTCGAACGAGTCCGCAAAATCCTGCATCAGAACCGAGTTGTGTGAAAACTTGTGTCCCTTGGCCATTTCCCGCGCGGCGTAGATTTTTAACAACTCTCCGGCGAGCTCTTTCAGCGAATCCTTGATTTTTTTCTTTTGACGTTTCCATTGGGTGCCGCCCAACCGACTCAACGGGGGATTCTCCTCCCCCGCTC
>CAYPKH010000006.1:0-16451 GCA_964411245.1 uncultured Nitrospina sp. | reverse complement strand
ACCTACCTGCGCAATTATCATATCCTGCACAGCCACCTGTACCGCACGTTTCAAACGGACTGCTCTTTTTTTTTGCGTCGATCCGGAAAAAGCCGTTTGTCCTGAGCACCCACGGCTCGCTCCTGGGTTATAAAAAAGACCATCCTTCCGCCTTTCAACAAATCTCCTATAAGCTCCATGACGGTTTGACGTTAAAGACTTCCGCCAAACGGGCGGACGCCGTGGTGGTGTCTTCTCAAATGGAATATGACGAGGCGCTGGATTTCGGGATCCATAAGGACAAACTGCATATCATTCCCGACGGCATCGACGTGTCGGGCGCGGCGGTCGACCGCTCGTCCCGGTCCGGGTCGCCTTTGAACCTGTTGTTCGCCGGACCTTTGACCCGCCTCCGGCGTGTGGAATTGTTGTTACGGGCGGCACGCAAACTGACCCTTCCCTTCCGGATCACGCTGGTCGCCACCAACGACCTTATTGAAAACGAGGGCTCCGCGGAATACCTCACGGAACTGAAAAAACTCGCCAAGTCCCTGGGCATCGAAGACCGGGTGGAGTTGCTGGGCGACCTGTCCACGGAAGACCTGGAACAGTGCTATCGCAATGCCGACCTGTTCATCTACCTTTCCGCCTACGAAACCTCCGGCGAAACCCTGCTGGCCGCCGCCGCCAGCGGACTGCCCGTCATCGCCACGCCGGTGGGCCTCGCCAATGAAATCGTCACCTCAGGCGTCAACGGGTTCATCGTTCCCGCCGACCCGGATATGATCTGCGACCGCATCCTGCAACTCGGGAAACCCGACAAGCGCCGGGAATTCGGCCGCCATATCCGCGAGACAGTGGTGAACGGATTCGGGTGGAACGCCGTTATGGGCCGCTATATGGAGCTTTACGGTTCCCTAAAGAAACCATATACTGAATAGAAGCAGCGAAGCATTTCCGGGAACGCGATCCGCTGCACCTCTTTCCCGCAACCCATCCACAGCCGGACCGAGTGAAAACCAACATCACCCTCTACCAGGAAAGCCTGAAATCGGATCAGGTCGATTACGAAACCCCGTACGAATCCGCCGCCACGGATTTTTACCGGGAACTGATCACCGCTGTGGTTCCGGACCGTTCCGCGCGCATTCTCGACCTGGGATGTTTCAAGGGCATTCTCGTGGACAAACTGAACGATTATTCGACGGTGGGCATGGATGTCACCGCCGCCGGGTTCATTAAACCGAGCCGGCATGTACTCGGCATCGGGGAGCAACTGCCGTTCAAGGACGACTCCTTCGATTGCGTGGCGATGACCGAGGTCATCGAACACATTCCGGAGCCCGAGCGGGTCTTCGCGGAAATCCGCTGGACGCTCAAGGACGGCGGCTACCTGCTGATCACCCACCCCAACAAATACAACCTGCTGGATGAGGCGATCGAAGGGTTCAAGGAAAACCGGTGGATTCGCAAAATGCTGAACCAGCCGATCTACCAGGGCGTCCAGCACGTGCAGTCGTTTTACTACAGCGACACCATCAAACGGCTCCGGCCGTTTCAGTTTCAAATCCTCTCCCGGCACGCGCTGACCTTTTCCCTGTTCCGGCTTTTTTCCATATTCGTCTACGGCCGGTTCCAATGGCAGAATGCCTTCCCATTCATCAAAAAATTCATCGGCGTGGAACGCTTCGTCATCCAGCGCATGGGACGGGTCGGCCAGCTGCTATCGGGAAGCTGCATCATGCTGTTTCAATTGAAACCCGCGGACGCCGCGCCTGAAACCCCGTAACCATGAACCGGAAACTGCTGCTATTCGCGTCGACCTTCCCACGCTGGGAAAACGACACCGAAATTCCGCGGTTCGTGTTCGAGCTGGGACTGGAACTGAGGCGCTATTTCGAGGTGTACGCGCTGGTGCCGCACACCCCCGGCGCGGCCCTGTCCGAAAACCTGGAGGGGATCCGGGTGATCCGCTTCCCCTATTTTCCGGAACACAAACAGTCGCTGGCTTATGGCACCGGCATGCGGGCCAGCCTCAAATCCAATCCCTGGGCCTATGCGCAGGTGCCCTCCTTTTTGTTCTGCCAGTGGATGGCCCTGCGCCGCACCGTCCGCAAATACGAAATCGATGTGGTCAACAGCCATTGGATGATCCCGCAGGGTTTCATCGCTTCCCTGTTGCCCGCGGGCGTGCCCTGCAAACAGGTATTGACCATTCACGCGGCGGGACTGTTCGCCCTGCGGCGCCTGCCTCTGGGAAAGGCCATGGCGCAAAGGATCGTCCGCCGGTCCGATCTCATTTACAGCGTCAGCTCCTACAACCGGCAGGTCCTGGAACAACTGGTGCAGGAGCCGGTGGTCTGCCGGATTCTGCCGATGGGCATCGATACCTTTTATTATGAAGAACAAAAAGATCCGGCGACGGTGCGCGCGGAGCTGGGCCTGCCTTCCGGAAAAATGATTCTGTACATCGGCAAGCTCAACGAAAAAAAAGGCGTCACATATTTGCTCCGGGCCTTTCACGCCATCGCCCGGGAGAGGGCGGACGGCTATCTCGTCGTCGTCGGTTCCGGACTGCTGGAGCAGTCACTGAAACGCGAAACCCGGCGACTGGGACTGGAGTCCCGGGTGACCTTCGCCGGGCAACAGGGTAAAGACGCCGTGCGCAAGTATTTGCAGGCGGCGGATCTGGTGGTGGTGCCTTCCATCATCGATGCCAGCGGGGAAACGGAAGGATTGCCGGTGGTCCTTTTGGAAGCCCTCGCCTCCGGCAAACCGGTGGTGGCCACCCGCGTGGCCGGTGCGCCGGATGTGATCGTCGAGGGGTACAACGGATTTCTGGCCGAACCCAAAAACCCGGAAGACCTGGCGGATAAAATCAAGAAGGGCCTCAACGCCGATGCCGAATTCGTTTCGGATCAGGCCCGCGAATCGGTTCAAAAATACGACTGGGAAATGATCGGCAAGGATTACCGCGACCAAATATTTGAACTCTTCGATTAACGGGTATTTTTTAGGAAACGAAATTATTTACCGCGGAAGGATTCGTCCGCCTCGCGGACCAGGCGTTCGGTCTGGTGGGAATGCCGCGGGGAAAAATGAAACACCTTGAGCTGCTTGACCCCGGCTTCCTTCGCCAGAAGCCCGGCCTGCCGGGTGGTGAGGTGGCAGCGGTCGCGCGCGCGGTCTTCTTCTTCGGCGATGAACGGGGATTCGCAGAACAACAGATCGGCCCCGCGCACCAGATTCACAATGCGTGGGATATTCTCCTGCGTATATACCGTGTCGACGATGTAGGCGATCTTCTGCCCCGGCGTGATCGTCACCAGCTTTTTCTTCAATTCTCCCAGCGAATACTCCCGCGACTCCTTCGCGCCGTTACCCCCCACCGGCACCGGAATCGCAAGATCATCCGCCGCGCCTTCAAAAATATTCTGCTTGAGCCGGTTGAGCCACGCGCCCGGCTCCAGGTTCATCGCCGTCAATTCCGCCTTGTTGATGTTGACGTGAAATTTTTCCTTGAGCGCGAAACCCAGACAAGGGACCCGGTGCTCCAGAATGGCCGCGGAGACGGACACCGCCGGCTCGTCGAGAATCAGCCCGTCCTGGAACGGCTCTTCCCGTTCGCCGCTCTTTTGAAACCGGTCGATGGCGCGGAAAGTGGCTTTGTGCAACCGGTCCGCATGCACTTCCACCACTTCCAGCGTGAGGGACTCCGCGTAACGATCGACCAGGTTCCAGGTGAACCCAGCCAGCTTGCCCGCGACATTGGCGATAAAGTGTTCCGGACCGTACAGGGTGACCGTCTTGCCGCGTCCGAACACCGCGCGCAGAAAGCGGTCGAAGCCGATGAAATGGTCGATATGCGTATGGCTGACAAAAACGTGCGACACCTTCAGCAAATCCGCGTGGGTGAGCGGCGATAAATCCCCGAGGTCGAACAGGAATGCCCGCTTCTCGTACAAAAACTGCACGAACAGGCCGGGGTCGCCCAACGTGTCGTTCACCAGCGATGGATGTAAAATCGGTTTCATATTTTTTGAACCGCCGCTTAGGCGCTGACGTTTACCTTTAACAAATACGCTTCAATGAAGCGGCCCAGATCGCCGTCCAGCACTGCATCCACGTTGCCCATCTCCACGCCGGTGCGCAGGTCCTTGGCCATCCGGTAAGGATGCAGAACGTAGGAACGGATCTGGCTGCCCCATTCGATTTTCTTCTTCTGTTTTTCCTTGGCCTTCTTTCCTGATCCTTCTTTTCCTTTTCGGCTTCGTAAAGGCGCGCCCTCAGCACCTTCATGGCCGACGCCTTGTTCTTGTGCTGGGAGCGCTCGTTCTGACATTGCACCACGATCCCCGTCGGTTGATGGGTGATGCGCACCGCGGAGTCGGTGGTGTTGACCCCCTGCCCGCCCGGACCGGAGGCACGGTAGACGTCGATCTTAAGATCGTCGTCGCGGATTTCGATCTCGACATCATCCGCCACCTCGGGATAAACGAACACCGAAGCAAAAGACGTGTGGCGCCGCTTGTTGGAATCGAACGGCGAGATGCGCACCAGCCGGTGCACGCCGATCTCCGCTTTCAGGTACCCGTAAGCGTAATCGCCGGTGAAAAGGACCGTGGCGCTTTTGATCCCAGCCTCCTCCCCATACTGCATGTCGAGCACTTCCGTCTGGTAGCTGTTGCGCTCGCCCCAGCGGAGGTACATGCGCAACAGCATGTTAGCCCAGTCCTGCGATTCGGTTCCCCCGGCGCCGGAGTTGATGGCGAGGATGGCGTTGTTGCCGTCGCTTTCGCCGGAGAGCATGGCCTTTAGTTCCGCCTCGGTCAGCTTCTTTTCCAGGGCGGAGAGACTCGTCTCGCATTCGCCGAGCAGGGACTCGTCCGCCTCCTCGGCCAGCAGGGCCAGCATGGCCTCCAGGTCGTCGTTGGCCTCGGAGAGATCCTTCCAGAGATTGACACTGCGTTGAAGGTGGGCGCGTTGTTGCTGGGTTTTCTGGGCGGCCTCGTTGTCGTTCCAGAAATCGGGACCGGCCACCTCCTTGTCGAGCGCTTCGAGTTGTTTTAATTTGTCATCGACTTCAAAGAAACCCCCGGATACGCTCGATACGTTGGGTCATGTCCTGTTGCTGTTTCTGCAGTTCCTCAATCATGAATCGCTCCCTGATAAAATGTTTACCGTTCACACCACCTTCCGGGCCATTCCCGGAGGGGATCAACGCGTAGCCCGGATCGGATATCGCGGGGTGCCGAACGGATCGTTTTTATTGTTTCGTTGGACCGCCGCAAAAAATTCCGAGGCCTCGAAATCATCCTCAAACACCGCGGCGCGGGGTTCGACCGAACTCTCGGTCCCGATCATTTCCGTATTTTCGAGCCAAGACAAGTTGCGCTGGACCGGCTGCGGCAGGCGGCCGGTGTTTTTCCGGAGTTCTGCCAGCGATCCGCCCCAATCCTCAAGGGCCGCCACGCAGACGGTGGCCAGCCGACCGGGGTCTTCGAAAAAAGTGACCCGCTGAAACATCGATTCCAGGGTTTTGCGGTCGCGCGGTTTCAGGGTGTTGCTTTTTCCATACAGATTGGTGGCCAGTACGCCGTGTGCCTGGAGCGAACGGGCGATCTCCTGATAAAATTCGACGGTCTTCAAATGATAGGGCACCGACCCGCCTTTAAAGGCGTCCAGAAACACCATGTCATACCGCCGCTCCCTCTGCTTGACAAACGCCCGTCCGTCGCACTCGCTCACCCGCAGGCGCGGACTCCCCCGGAATCCGAAAAAGCGCCGTGCCAAGTCCACGACGCGGGGGTCCACCTCCACGACGTCGATCTCGATCTCCGGGTAGGCGTCGTGAAAAAACCGGGGAAGCACCCCGCCTCCCAGGCCGATCATCAGTATCCGCGAAGGGTCCGGGTTTAACAACAGGGGCGCCAGCAAAAGGCGGCAATAGACCAAGGCCAGGCCGCCGGGCCGGTCGAGGTCGATCCGGCTTTGCAGAAAGAACCCTCCCCCAGCCCGAAACCACATTTCCCTCAGGTTTTCCCGCTCGATGACGTAAATATCATTGAAGGGAGACCGGGTGTGGGCCAGAATGCTTAATTGTTGGGAGTCCATCGTCATCCGCCCTCTGAAAAGCGGCACCCAAAGGCCGCCCGCGCCGCTAAAATTACGCCTGGAAGGATCAAAAATACAAAATTTTTTCAATCATCCGGCACTTATGATACCATGAGCTCAATAACCATTTTGTGATATTTTCCTGTAAATTCAAGCGCCGGAGCCCTCCGGCGGCCAGACCTATCTTGGATTTTCTTCTTATGATGGAGTCATCGAATGCCTAAAAAAGTCTTGAAACATAAGGTCGGGCTGGAGCATCACGGCATCAAGAACGTCAAGGAAATCTTGTGGAACCTCACCACCGCGGAATTATACGAACATATTATAAGGAACCAGGAGGGGATTATTTCCCACCTGGGACCCATTTGCGTGAAAACCGGCGAGCATACCGGCCGTTCTCCCAACGACAAATTCATCGTGCAGGAACCCACCAGCCAGGACAACATCTGGTGGGGCAAGGTCAACAAACCGTTTCCCGTCGACAAGTTTGACGCGCTGTACGCGCGCGTGCTGGCCTACATGCAGGGGAAGAAACTGTACGTGCAGGATTGCCTGGGCGGCTCCGATCCCAACTATCAGCTCCATATCCGAGTGATCACGGAACTGGCCTGGCAGAGCCTGTTCGCCCGCAACATGTTCATCCAAATCCGGGACCGGGTAAAACTGGAGAACCACACCCCGGCGTTCACCATCATCGGATTGCCCAACTTCAAAGCGGTGCCGGAAATCGACGGCACCAATTCCGAAACCTTCGTCATCGTCGATTTCAGCAAACAGTTGGTACTGATCGGTGGAACAAAGTATGCCGGGGAAATCAAAAAATCCGTGTTCTCGATTCTCAATTACCTGCTTCCTCACAAACACAAAGTCCTGTCGATGCATTGTTCGGCCAACTTGGGAGCCAAGGGAGACACCGCCGTCTTTTTTGGCCTGTCGGGAACGGGTAAAACCACCCTGTCGGCGGACGCCACCCGCCGGCTGATCGGCGACGACGAACACGGCTGGAGCAAAGATGGCGTGTTCAATTTCGAGGGCGGCTGTTACGCCAAGGTGATCAAGCTCAAACCGGAAGCGGAACCGGAAATTTTCGATTGCACCCGGCGCTTCGGCACCCTGTTGGAAAACGTGGTGATGGACTACAACACGCGGCGGCTGGACCTCGACGATTCCAGCTTCACGGAAAACACCCGCGCAGGCTATCCGCTCACGCACATCAGCAATTCGGTGCCGGAGGGGCGCGGCGATCATCCCAAAAACGTGATCATGCTGACCTGCGACGCGTACGGCATCATGCCGCCGGTGGCCAAGCTGACCCCCGAGCAGGCCATGTATCATTTCATTTCCGGATACACCGCCAAAGTCGCCGGAACCGAACGGGGAATGAGCCGCGAACCGTCGGCCATTTTCAGCACCTGTTTCGGAGCGCCCTTCATGGCTCTGCATCCGTCGGTCTACGCCAACCTGCTGGGCGAGAAAATCGCCAAACACAAGGTTAACTGCTGGCTGGTCAACACTGGCTGGACAGGCGGACCCTACGGCGTCGGTAACCGGATGGAGATCGCCCATACCCGCGCCATGATTAACGCCATTCTGAACGGCGCCTTGAAAAAAGTGAAACTGAAAACCGACCCGATTTTCGGCCTCCAGGTTCCCGAGTCCTGCCCCAACGTGCCGGATGAAGTGCTCGACCCCAGGGGCACCTGGAAAAATCCTGAAGCCTACGATGAAAAAGCCCGTGAGCTGGCGGAGCAGTTCATCGAAAACTTCAAGGAATACAAAGACAGCGTCGGACCGGAAATCATGGCCGCGGGACCGCAAATTCCATCGGGTAAAAGGGCCGCGATCAAACAAATCAAGTAAACCGGGTGCCCCGCCGGCCGGTGAACCAACCCGCATCATCCTGAAGGGCTTGGGGGAATCGTACCGTGGAAAACCGTCCGCTCATCGCCATCACCATGGGCGACCCTTCAGGGATCGGCCCGGAAATTATCGTCAAGGGCTTGGCCACGCCGCCCGATGCCTGCCGAACGGTCATCATCGGCGACGCCGCATGGCTTAAACAACACGCCTCGCAATGGGCTCCCCGGTTAACCATCCGGCCCATCAAAGACCTTCACGAAGCGCGCTACCAACCCGGCGTGCTGGACGTACTGGACCTCCACAACGTTCCTGAAAATCTTGAGTTGGGCCGTGCCACCGCTGAGGGCGGCCAAGCCGCGGTCGAAGCCATTCGTAAAGCGGTCGAGCTGGCGACGGCGCAACAGGTCCACGCCATCACCACCGCCCCCATCAGCAAGCAAGCCATTCACTTGGCGGGGCACCGTTACCCCGGACACACCGAAATGCTGGCCGACTTTACCGGCACCCCGGAAGTCGCGCTGATGCTGGCCGGCGGAGGCCTGCGCGTGGTGCTGGCCACCACCCACGTTCCCTTAAGCAAAGTGCGCGGCCTTCTGACCCGCGAACGCATTCTCAAAACCATAAAGCTGACTCATCAATGGCTGACGCAGGTGGGCATCGCGCATCCCCAGATCGCCGTCACCGGACTCAACCCGCACAGCGGCGACGGCGGCATTTTCGGCAACGAAGAAACCGAAACCATCGCGCCCGCTGTCGCAGACGCCCGCAAGGAACATATCGAAGTCAGCGGACCGTTCTCCGCCGACGCCCTGTTCGGCCGGATTCGTGAAGCGAATTATGATGCGGTCATCACCATGTATCACGACCAGGGCATGATCCCGATCAAAATGGCGGCAATGGACCGCGCCGTCAACATCACGCTCGGGTTGCCCATCATCCGCACTTCGGTGGATCACGGCACGGCGTACGACATCGCCGGACAGGGCCTCGCCAAACCAGACAGCTTGCGTGAAGCCCTGAAGGTCGCCGCCACACTGGTTCAAGCGTTTCTTGTACCACGATGAGAAAAAAACGACCGCTCGGCCAGAACTTCCTGAACGATCCGAACATCGCCGCCGAAATCATCCATCAGGCTAACATTCCGCCGGAAGGACGGGTGGTGGAGATCGGCCCCGGCAAGGGCATTCTCACCCGAGAGTTGCTGGAGCGGGCGGGGTCCGTGCTGGCATTGGAGATCGACCCCAAACTGTGCCAGCAACTGAACCGGCAGTTCGATAGACAACCCAAATTCGAGCTGGTGCAGGCCAATGCCATGACCTACGATTACAGCGCCGCGGGAAAGCTTTACCAGGTGGTGTCGAACCTGCCCTATTACGCCGCCATGGCGATCATCAAACGGCTGATCCATTACCGGAAACATATCGTGGACATGACCCTGATGCTCCAGAAGGAGGTGGTCGATCGCCTCGTCGCCCAACCCGGAACGCGGGCTTACGGATCGCTGTCGGTGTTCACCCAATTCAATTGCCGGGCGGAACGACTGTTTGAAGTGAAGAAGGGGTCGTTCTCGCCGCCGCCCAAGGTGGATTCGTCCGTCATCAAACTCACTCCGCTGAAAGAGACTCCCGTGGCCGTAAAAAATCTCAAGACATTTCATCATGTAGTGAACACGGCGTTTTTTCACAAACGGAAAATGCTGAGGAACAACCTGAAAGGTTTGAACAAGCCGTATCAAATTGATATAAAAAAAATAGAAGACGCGGGGATACAGCTCGACCGCCGGGGGGAAACCCTGACCCTGGCAGAGTTCGCCGCAATCGCCAACCTGATCGAAGCGAACCATGACGGACCGCTCTGAAAAAACCGGAAAAGTAATCCTGGTCGGCGCCGGACCGGGCGACGAAGGCCTGCTGACCCTGCGCGGCAAGGAATGGCTGGAGCGGGCGGACGTCGTCGTTTACGACCACCTCGCCAACGAACGTCTTCTGCGGTTCACCGCGCCGGAAACGGAAATCATCTACGCCGGAAAAAAGGAGGGGCACTACACGCTGACCCAGGAGAACATCAACGCCCTGCTGATCGAAAAAGCCAAAGCCGGCAAAATCGTGGTGCGGCTGAAAGGCGGTGATCCCTTCATCTTCGGCCGGGGCGGCGAGGAAACCCACGCGCTTGCCGAAGCGGGCATCCCTTTTGCCGTGGTGCCGGGGGTGACCTCCCCGATCGGCGTGGCGGCTTATGCCGGCATTCCGCTGACCCACCGTGACTTTTCGTCGACCCTTTCGATCATCACCGGCAGTAATGAAAAGGGCAAGGAAGATGCACATATCGACTGGGAGAAAATCGCCAGCCGGACGGGCACCCTCATTTTTCTGATGGGCGCGCGCAAACTGAAACGCATCGCCGATAATCTGATGAAGTACGGCAAAGACCCGGAAACGCCCATCGCCGTGATTCAATGGGGCACCACCCACCGGCAGAAAACCTGGACCGGCACTCTCGGCACCATCGTCGGGATCGCCGCGAAGGAGGATATCCAACCCCCGGCCTTGACCATCGTCGGCGAAGTGGTGAACCTGAAACCGCACACCGACTGGTACGAAACCCTGCCGCTGTTCGGCAAGACCCTGGTCATCACCCGGCCGGAGGACCAGTCGGAGGCCTTCATCCACGAACTGCTGGAGCGGGGCGCCGAACCGTTGTTGTTCCCCGTCATCGAAACCGTGCCGCCGGAGGACTGGGCGCCGTTGGATACCGCTATTGAAAATTTGGCACATTACGACGCATTGATTTTTACCAGTGTCAACGGTGTGAAATTTTTCATGCGGCGTCTTAAGGAAAAAGGAAAGGATATCCGGGAGCTGAAGGGACTAAGCCTGTACGCCATCGGACCCAGAACCGAACAGGCGGTCAACGCGCTGGGCATCCCGGTCGACGGCGTGCCGGAAGAGTTCGTGGCCGAATCGCTCATCGACCATCTCGGCCGCGAAAAAATAAAAGGAAAGAAATTTTTACTGCCGCGCGCGGCGGTTGCCCGCGAAACCCTGCCCGATCAATTGCGGAAGTTGGGCGCTGAGATCGATGTCGCCCCCGCCTACCGGACCATCCGCCCGCAGAGCGATACCGCGGAATTGACCCGCCGTTTAAAAGAGGGAAGCGTCCACGCCGTCACCTTCACCTCCTCCTCAACCGTAACGCATTTCATGGAACTGATCGGAGAGGAACTCAAACCGCAGCTTGCAAAAGTCGCCGTCGCCTGTATCGGTCCCGTCACCGCCCAAACGGCGGAGCAAGCCGGACTGAAAGTGGCTGTGATGGCCGAAGAATACACTGTCGACGGCCTGATCGCGGCGCTGGAAAAACACTTTGGCCGGTAGCGCCCTGCCTGGTAACTCATTGAAAATAGGTATCTTTTAATCCTGGCCGGAATCGGAATGCTGGGAAAAATTGAGTGTCTATCCGCCACCGGGTTCTTAACATTTTGTTTCATTCCTGAAAAAGGGTACAATTTGCTGCATCGATTGATATTCATTGAAGGAAATGTCTTATGACCATGCGCTCCATCCGTCTCAGCCATATTCTTTTGACCACCGAAGAGTTGGCGGTGACGATCTGCGATATGCTGAAAGAAATCGACAACCGCGAACTACTGTTCAAAACGTTCGCAAAGCTGGCGAAAAAATACAGTGCCTGCGGAACCCGCAGCAAGGGCGGCGACCTCGGCTTTATGGAGTTCAACACCAGCGCCAAGGAACTGGAAGACGCCGCCAGGGATTCACCTATTGGCGAAGTGGGCGGACCAGTGAAAAGTAAATTCGGGTACCACCTGTTTATCGTCACCGAAGAGGAGCGGTTGGGCGATACGGGGATCGACGGTATTCATACGTTTACTCTCCGGTAATCCCGCCTCCCTGCAGATCCCAACCTCATGATCGAATCCATTTTACAAAAGGCTCTCGAAGGCCGGCGCATCGACGGCGCCGAAGCGGGGCAGTTGTTTGCCTGCACGGACATGACCCTGCTCGGCAATGCAGCGACGCGTCTCGCCCGCATGCGGCGGGAAACCGATGACAACGTCGTCACCTACATCATCGACCGCAACATCAATTACACCAACGTCTGTGTCACCGACTGCACATTCTGCGCTTTTTACCGCCACGAAGGCCATGACGAGGCCTACGTTTTGCCGTTCGAAACCATCGCGCAAAAAATTGAAGAGATGATGGCCATCGGCGGCCGGCAGATTCTGATGCAGGGCGGGCACCACAAGGATTTGCGCATCGATTATTACGAGGACCTGTTCCGGAAAATCAAGGATCGTTTCGATATTCATTTGCACGCTCTGTCGCCACCGGAGATCGTGCACATCACCAAAATATCGAAGATCCCCTTAAAGGAAACGCTCGAACGATTGATCGCCGCCGGACTGGATTCCATTCCCGGCGGCGGCGGCGAAATTCTGGTGGACCGCGTTCGCAAGGCCATCAGCCCCAAAAAATGCACCGCCGACCAGTGGTTGGAGGTCATGGATCAGGCGCACCGACTGGGCCTGCCCACCACCGCCACCATGATGTACGGCCACGTCGAAACGCTGGAGGAGCGCGTCGAACATCTTCTGCGCATCCGCGACCAGCAGGACAAGACGGGAGGATTCACCGCCTTCATTCCCTGGCCGTTTCAACCCGGGCAAACCGAACTGGCGCGCCACTTCCAGCCGCCGCCCAACACGGGGCTCGATTACCTGCGCACCCTCGCCATCTGCCGCATCGTGCTGGACAACATCGACAACATCCAGTCCTCGTGGGTGACGCAGGGACCGAAGATCGGCCAGATGGCCCTGTATTACGGCGCGAACGACATGGGAAGCGTGATGATGGAGGAAAACGTGGTTTCGGCGGCGGGCACCGTCTACCATCTGGACGAGAAGGAAATCTGCCGGTTGATCACCGACAGCGGGCACACGCCGCAAAAGCGGAACATGCGTTACGAGTTCGTCTGATTCAGGAGTACGCGGGAGATTTTTTGTACCAGCCGACGCCCCGGCGCATCAGCACATTGAGGACCGCCGCCACCGGCACGGCCAGGAACACGCCGAGCAGGCCGAACAGTTCCGCGCCGATCAGCACCGCGAACATGATTGCCACCGGGTGCAATCCGACCTGATCCCCCACCACCCGCGGGGTGATGACCATCCCTTCCAACGCCTGCACCACACCGAACACCGCGACCACCCCCAGCACCGGGCCTAATTCCTGAAACTGCAGAAAGGTCAACAGCGCCGCCGGCACCAACCCGAACACCAGGCCGAGGTAGGGCACCAGGCTGGCGTATCCGGCCAGCACCCCGATGAACAGGCTCATGGGCGTTCCGCAGGCCAATAGACCGGCGCTGTACAACCCGGCCATCAGGGTGGCGACCATCAACTGGCCGCGCACGAAACGCGACAGAACGCGGTCGATTTCCTTGAACAGGTCGACGAACCGTTCGCGCAGGCGCGGCGGAACCATATTGGCGATTTTTTCGTTGATGCGGTCGAAGTCGCGCAGTAAATAAAACATGGCGATGGGAATGATGAACAGGTTGACGGCCACCAGAATCGCGTTGAACAGACTGGAGAGCGAGGACCAGAGAAACTCGGTCAGATTTCCCAGCAACTGCACCGGCAGTTCGCCCATCTTTTTCATACCTTCATTGACGGCCTCCTGGATTTTTCCGGGTTCGAGCCAGGCGATGTTTTCCACCAGCGGCCGCCCCCACTCCTGAAGCGTCTGCAGATAACCGGGAAGGTTGTGCGCCAGCTGTTCCATTTGTACGCGAAACAACGGAACCAGAATCGCCGTGCCCGCCAGGGTCAACAGAAAAAACGTGGCCAGCAGAAGAATCACCGCCGGGGTGCGGGACATTTTCCAGTTTTCGAGGCGGTCCACCAGGGGGTCCAGCAGATACGCCAGCGTGAACGCGATGAAGAACGGCGTGACCACCCGACGCGCCACGTACAGAAACACCAGCGCCACTGCCAGAGCGATCAGGATAGTGGTGAGCAGTTTCTTATCCTTGGGATCCATAATCAGAGGTCTTCCATCATTGAAGGCGTGGAGCCCGAAGACGGAGGGGGTGATGCCGATGGGACCGGGCTTTCAGGAACCAAACCATCGGGTTCCATTTCGGCTTCGGGTTGCGGCTGGGGTTCCCAGAACCGCTTCATCGTTTCCAGGAAAAACCCCGCCATTTTTTTTCCGACCACTTCAAAGGCCTGCAGTTCGCCCTTGAATTCCTCCTCGGCTTCCACCGAGGCGAAGTCGCTTCGGGCGGCGATCACGGTGGACTGGATGGTGGAGACGGCCCGCAAGGTCAGATTGGCCTGCACGGTGGTCAGGCCTTGCTCGTTTTTATCTCCCCGCCGCGTGGTGACCGCCGTACCTACAATAACAATATCTACTTTCGCTTTCAAGCCGATGTCCACCGCGGCGTCGAGGTCTCCCTGAATGGCTTCATACACTTCTCGTTCGTCGATCAGTTCGCTCAATGTTTCGCGGGTGGTGACGTTGACCCCGGCGGCCAGAAATTTATGGAGCATGACCACTTCGGAGATGGGCACGTAATCCCAGAAATCCTGCGGGACTTCGGAGGACAAACTTTTCTCATTGATCAGCACCAGAGCGGTATTGGGCTTGACCAGCGAAGACAGAATGCCGAGCGTGCTGAGCTCCCGGTTGATCGCCTCGGGGAAAAACACGACCTCCAGTTTGACCCGGCTGAACTGTTCGACCTCGCTGTCATAGACTTCCAGATAACGGTACCGATTGATATATTTTTTCGGCCGCTTCAGCATTTTTTTCAGCACCCCCCTCTTGCGGTTATAGGTGCGTTTCCCCAGAATATCCTTCAGGGCCAGGGAGAGGGCATTTTGGAACGCGTAGTCCACCGCCAAAGCGCGGCTCTTGACATAATTTTCATTTTTGACGGAGGATTTTCCTTCCGCTTCAAATACCAATTGCGGCGCACCCTTGGCCCAGGTGAAGCTTGCGGAGACACAGCAGAGCGCCCATGCGGCGACCAGCACCACCTTCCACAGCGGGATTCTAAAGTCAGATTTGCGGTTCCACATTCGGATCATGATTTGCCGGTGTCGCGCACCAGGGAAGCCAGGGAACGGACTTCCCGGGAGGTCAGGAAACGGTAGGCGCCCAGGGGCAGTTCCGTCAAATCGAGGTTGCCGAACCGGGTGCGGTTGATCTTGACGACGGGGTGTCCCACCTTTTCGCAGACCTGCTTGATATGGCGGTATTTGCCTTCGGTCAGTTGCATGGACAGGACACTGTTTTTGCCGGTGGTCCTCTGCACGTGAACTTTCATGGGACCGGTCGGACGTTTATCCAGACGCACGCCTTTACGCAGGCGGTTCAGGTCTTTTTCATCGGGCACACCGCGGACCTTCACCACATAGGTGCGGGGCACGTGGGATTGGGGAGACAGCAGTTTTTTCGACAGCTCGCCGTCGTTGGTAAACAACAGCAGGCCTTCGGTATTAAAATCGAGGCGGCCCACCGGATACAGACGTGCTGGAAGATCCTTGAAAAAATCCATCACCGTCGGCCGCGCCCGGTCGTCTTTCACCGTGGTCAAACATCCCCGCGGTTTGGTGAACACCATGTAGACCTTTTTTTCCTGAGCGGGTAGCAGGCGGCCGTTGACTTTGATCCGGTCCGCCTTCGGGTCGGCCAGCGTTCCCAGCCGGCGCACCACCGAACCGTTCACGGAGACGAGGCCCTGGTCGATCAAGCGCTCCGCTTCCCGCCGGGAGGCGATACCGGCGTTGGCGATGATTTTCTGTAAACGTATGGCCATAGAATCCAGCGTGGCGGGTGAGGTTTTCAACCCTTGCCCGTTTCCGGGTGGCGGGCTCCGGCGGCGGTTTCTTCACTGACCGCACCGTTGGGATGATCGGTATCGGGCTGGGGCGGTTGCGGGCCGTCGGGATCGAACGACAATTCACCCTGCTCGGACGCGACCTGGCCTTCCAGTTCTTCGTTGAAGTCTTCCAGCGTCGGCATTTCGCTCAGGTCCCGCAGACCGAAATACTCGAGGAATTTCTGGGTGGTGCGAAACATCATGGGTTTGCCGGGGACGTTCTTGCGTCCGGCGGGGGCGATGATTTTCTTTTCCAGAAGCGTCCGCACCACCCCGCTCGAATCGACGCCGCGGATTTCATCGACCTCCGCCCGCGTCAACGGTTGTTTGTAGGCGATGATCGCCAGGGTGTCCAACGCGGCCCGCGATAGTTTGAAACTGCGGTCCAGCTTCAGAAATTTTCGAATCCAGCCGGAATATTCCGGACGCGTGCATAATTGAAAACCGTCGGCCACTTCGACGATTTGAAGGTTCTTCGTTTGATATTCTTCCTGCAATTCCTTCAATACCGAAAGCAACTCTTCCCGGCTCGTCCCGTTGAGAAAGGTCTGACGTAGCAGGTCCGGGCTGACCGGTTGGTCGGTAGCCAG
>CAYPKH010000005.1:0-18329 GCA_964411245.1 uncultured Nitrospina sp. | reverse complement strand
TTAATTATCTGCGTTACTCAAAGGTCTCCTTTTTATGGACCGGCCTGACCCGCGCCCTATCCTTCAATCCGGGCATTGGCCAACTCCTTGGCCACTTTGATAATGTCCTCGACGAATTTCTTGTAGGCTATATCGGTATCTTTATGCTGGGTCTGCTTGACGAATTTCTCGCCGTTGGCATCGATGATCAGGTCCAGAACATTTAACCCCGGGGTGACGTGGTGCTTGCGGATTTCCAACTTGATGATATTCACTTCCATTGCATAATCTCCAAAAACGTGTCGACTGCGGATTTTAGTGGACTTGAAGGCCATTTTACTATCATTTCAAGGGGGGAGGGTCAAGATCAATTTTGGCCAGGCTGGCGCCTGGAGGCAACTTGCTGACATTGAACGGTCATCGATGATTACTGGGCGCAATTTAAAAGTGCTGGGTCAAAGCCAATTTTCCATGGCGGGCACCTGGAGGCCCGGTTCAAGGAGCAGAGAAAGGTTTTGAATTACCAGCGGCGGTTCGCCGCTTCAGGCCCGGATATCCAGCAGGCGACCGACGTTGTCCGCGCTTTGCCGGTTCTGGATCGCCAGCGCGCGGATCGAGGTTTCGAGTCTAAGAAGAGCGTTGCCCAGGTCGGAGATTTCCTGCACCAGATCGGCGTCGGCGATGCGGCTCTGGGCATCGGTCAGCTCCACAAACGATGTCCGCGAAACCGCCACAACGGCTTCCAATCGACCCGCCAATGCCGCCGCGTTACTGCGGGAACCCAGCACGGTCTGTTGCGCCACATCCAGCGGAGCCAATGCCGCCTGCGCCCCCGCCGCCGTGGATAGATCGAGACCCGCGATGCCCAGCGTGGCCGAATCGGTCGCGTTGATCACGTTGAGAGCAATGCGGTCGTTCGCCGTCCCGCCAATGCCCACCTGGAGCTCCACCGGAGGCGCCGCCGGGGCGAGGTCGCCGTTCAACAGGTTCCGGCCGTTGAACTGCGTCGATTGCGAAACGCGGTCGATTTCCGCCACGATCTGCTGGAACTCCTGATTGATAGCTTGGCGTCCGGTATTGCCGAGCGTGCCACTGGCGGCCTGCGACGCCAGTTCCCGTCCCCGGATCAACAGATCGGAAATCGTTGACAAGCCCGCCTCCGCCACGTTTAAGACACCGGCGCCCGCATCAGTGTTTTTGATCGCCTGGCTCAACGCCGCCAGATCGGAGCGCAGTTTTTCCGACACCGCGAGGCCCGCCGGGTCTACCGACGCGTCGATCAGCCGCTTGCCCGACGCCACCTTGGACAGACTGCTCTGCAGGCCCGACTGGTTGCGGGTGATGCTGTTGAGCAGTCGTGATGTAATGGACGGATTAAAAAAATCGACCATAACCGTTCTCCATGAACAATCTCTTATTCCCAAGATAAGAGGCGGACAGAGCCTTGTCAATCCACTCCCCGCGCCTTTTGTTTGGAAAATAACCCCTTTAAATTCAATGATTTAAAAAGTTCCAAAAATCTCAAAAAAAGGCTCAAGTCTCAGGAAATAAGGCCGATAGGCATATCAGGACACTTGTTCCCTGAATCGGGAACTGTCGTCCCCGGCTTTTCGGCCCTCTTAAAAAGCCTTTGTTTTCAGGCTTTTTAAATTTTTCAACCCGCCGATTGAAAAAGAGCCTATCAGTCTCTTGCAGGTTATCGGCGGAAAAGGGACAGACTTTAACGCGGCGTTAAAAATTTTTGAGATAAAAATTTCATGCCTCATCTGGAAGACAACATACCGGTCAATCCGCTACTCCTCTTACAACGGCCCGAAACTTTTCTGCCGCCCAACCGGGACCGGGAAGAGGACGAAGACAGCAGTCGCATCAATGACCGCGAAGACCGCGAACTGCCGCTTCCCGGCTCGCTGGCCGACGGCATCGACCGTGTCACCCTCTCGGCCAATGCCCGGGTGATCGCGCCCATCCAACCGCTGGCGGAAACCGACCCGGTCCCCCTGGAATTGGTACCGGGAGCAAACGAGGTGAATCCCGCCGTCCCGGAACTCCTCAACCGGGACGCCCGACAGCGTGAAGTCGGGGCACTCGATCCGCGTCCCGTCGAAATTCCGGCGGCTGATAACATCCTGGCGACGGGTCTTGGGGATTTGTCGGAGAGACTGCAGGCCGGCCGCGAAGCGGACCCACCCGGACCCCGGGAGGTACTCAATCTTCGGGAGCCACCGGTCCCGCTCCTCCGGAACACCGGGGCGGAGCCCCCGGCCAACTTTGCTGCCCCAAGAGAACCGGCGGACAATGACGCGCCCCCCATCGAAGACCGCCCTGAAATATTAAATCCGCAAGGGGCCGTCCGGGAGATCAATCCGGCGGCGCAAAACGGAGAACCGACAGCGCAGACTCCGATCGAACCCGTAGCACGCGCGGCCGCCGGTTTTCGAAATTTCGGGACGCCTGCCGAACGCTTGGAATCCGGACAGGAAACCCCTGCTTTGGAACCGGTGGAATTCCGCATCTCTCCCGCTCTGGCGGATGATTTGGCGGGACCCGTCACGCCGCCGCCCCGAAATCCGGATACCGGCTTGGCGCTGAACCTGGAAACGCCTGGCGATGCCAACAACCTCATCACACCTGAGCCGGTTGCGCAACCCCTGGAGCGGGACGGTGCCGTTCCCACAATCGCAGCGACCGAGTTGAGGCAGGAGCCCGTCATCCCGGTAGCTCCCCCCACCGGGACCAATCCGGCGGCCTTGCCCCGTGATGCGGAACCCGCGGAGGATATCCAGGCCGCGGTCGAAAACGCGATCAATCCGGAGACGCCACCGCCCGCGCGCCCGGTGGTCAATCCTGTTCAGGAACTGGCGGCCCTCACCCCGGGTGCTCAGGAAAACGATCTGGAGCCCCCGTTTCAGGGTCCGCGCGATGCCGAACCGGTGCGCGCCCTGCCGCTGAATCCGGTCCCGGAATTGGACGCACCCCTTCAATCGTCATTGATCGATACCGCAGCGGTGCTGGCGGAGCGTGAGGATTTTCAGGAGTTGCAACGGCCCGCCTTCCCGGAATTGGACGGGGATGAACCGGTAGCCCCTTCGCGCGACATCGGCGTGCCACTCGCTACACCGGCCGACGACACACCGGTAGAAGAGACACTGATCGCACCTCTGACACCCGCCAACGTTCCTCCTCCGGCGGCAGAGGATGAGGGCGAGCCCGCCGTGGCGCCACCGGAACCCGGCAACGTGGAAGCGCTCAATGAAAATCCGGCGGCCCTGCGCCCCGACAAGGTGGGAACCGACCCGGCGCTGAGGGATAACCGCGAACTGCGGAATTTTCTGCAGGAGTTCAACGATCGCATTGAACCTCCGGAAGAAGTGACCGACCCCGCCGGTGCGCCGATCGCAGAAGTTCAGAACAATGCGCCGCCCCCTCCCGCGGTGTTCGAAAACCTGGAAGCGCTCAGCGCCGAACTTCTGGAAAGCCTGAGGGAACAGGAAGTAACGGAAGGAGTGACGCGGCCCGAAGAGGAACGCACCGCACCGCCCGAACCGCGCACTCCCCAAACCGTGCTGACGGAACGGGGACAGAACATAGACCGGTTCATTTAACGACAACGGTGAGACAGGCATGACAATTTTCGGCATCTCAGGTAACCTTATACCGCCGCTGTTTCCGAAATCCGAGCGGACGGACGGCATCACGCTGAACGATTTCCGCGCGCAAATCAATCAGTTCGGCGCGGACCGCCCGACGCCCGCCGACCTGCTGTTCGACTCCTTCGTGTTCGTGTCCAACCGGGTGCCGCAGGTCAACGACCTGAGGGGTCCGCTGTCGGCCTTCCGGGTCAGCGCCGCCGGACGCTTCGTGACCGAACGGTTTCAGTTCAGCCATTTCCCACTCATCGACGAGGTTGGAGCCTCCCGCATCACCGAACGGCAAACGGAGGCCATCGGCCAACTGGCCATCCGCCTGCAGGCCCTGTTGGATAAAGTCGAGGAGTTGCGGCTGGGCAACGCGTTCAACCTGCTGAACGCGAAGTCGTCCAATACGAATGCCCTCACCGTCTCCGCCGACAGCACCGCGGAAGAGGCGAGCTTCGAGGTGACGATCAACGCCGTCGCCTCGCGCAGTGTTCTGGCCTCCGACGTGCAGGCCACCGGCGCGCTGGGGTTGACCGGCAATTTTCGCATCAACGGCGTGGAAATCACCGTCGTCGCCACCGATACCCTGGCGGACATCAAGGACAAGATCAACCGGGGCGAAGACGTCAACGGCAACGGTGTGCTCGACGAAGCGGAAGACGTCAACGGCAACGGCATCATCGAAACCATCCAGGTCAGCGGCAGTCAGTTCGGGCCGGGAATATTCATCATCGAAGACCAGAACGGCAACGGCGTGCTGGATCCGGCGGAAGACGTTAACGGCAACGGACGCCTGGACGGCGGCACGCAGGACCATCAGGTCACCGCCACGATCCTCGACAACCGCCTGTTACTCACCAGCCAGACCGGGGATGATTCCGCCATCACTTTGAGCGATGACGGCGGCGTGCTGTTCGCGCTCGGGTTTTTCGAACTCGACGCCGATGGGGCCTTGATCCAGAACGAAGTGCAGTTGAACGCCTCAGGCACCAACCTGGTGGTCAGCGGGAACGATGCGGATATCACCCTTGATGGCGAAACCTTTACCAGCGCCGGCAATGTGTTCACGGACATCTTCGAGGGGATCACCCTGGAGGTGCGCGGCGGCGCCGAGGAAACCGTCCGCCTCACCGTGGCAACCGATGCCGGTCCGGTGGTCCATCAGATTCAATTGCTGTTCCTCCGGCTCAACGACGCGATAACCGCGCTCAACGATACGCTGGCGTTCGCCAAAACCTTCGCCGGCGACTTCGAGTTGCAATCGGTCCGCGAGGAGCTGACGGAAAATTCGCAGACCGGCATCCGGACCAACGAAAGCCGCGATGCCGGCCGGGAAGCGGTCGACCCCACCAACAATCTGCCGCCGTCGCTGGGACTCAACAGCGTGAACACCGGCAAATTTTCGACCACGGAGCTGGGCATCACCCAAACCGCGCAGGCCATCCGCGACGGCCTGGGGGCGCTGTTTCTTAACCGCGGCAGTGAATTGTTCAAAAAACTGTCTTCGGTGGGAATTAAAACCGAAAGCGATGATACAATCAGAGTCAACATTCCGGCGCTGACTCTGGCGCTGGAGTCGCAACCGGACACCGTTCTGGAATTGTTCAACGACGCCGAAACCGGCATCCTGCCGCGCCTGCAGACACAACTGGAATCGCTGTTGAACGAGGACCTCGGACGGCTGGACCTCAAATCGGCGCGCCTCGAAGCCTTATCGGAGCTGGATACCGGTACGGCGGAATCCTTCAAACGCGCGTTTGAAAAACTGTTGCTCGAAACGACGACACGTAACCTCATCGCCATAGCCTGATGCCGCAAATCCCGCCCGTGATCACTCGAATGCTCGAATACCTGAAACAGCAGAAGCAGTGCTACGTGAATCTGCTGGAAGTGGCACGCCGCCAGAAACAGGCCATCGACGCCCAAAACGATCAGGACCTGTTGAAAGCCCTGCAGGATAAAAATCCGCACCTGCAAACCCTGCAGGCGCTCGATGAAAAAATGCAACCCTCCTTGCAATCCCTGTCGGAAACCGACCGGATGTTGATGATCGAGAAGGGAAAGGCATTAAAGGAGGAAGCGGCGCAAGCGCTGGAAGAATTGATCGCCGTAGAGGACGCCTGCGCCAAAATCCTGAAAGACAAAAAAGAGGACACCTTCGAACAGATGAAGGTCTTCCAGGAACACCAGAAGGGGCTGAAAGGCTACGGGGATTCCGGCGGGAAACCGTCCCGCTTCTCCCGGAAAGGCTGACCGGGCAAGGCCCGGTGCAAATTTCGCTTGAGCGGAGGGGCACGATTGGAGAGTTATTTTCGCCACCGGGGTTTTTAAATCACCTGCGGAGGTACTCCGCCCGGCGAAGCGCCGGAGCAAATTTTGCTGAGACATTATTGTGTGGTTGCAAGATCACCTTCGCCAGCCAAGGTTTATATGACCCGCGGAGGGACTCCGCCCGGCGAAGCGCCGGAGCCCCTATCACTTCCCCTTCCTCCCCGGTGGATTTTCCTTCCTGCATGAGGCATAATCCGGAGCGTTCAAAAGAAATTTTACAGAATTACAGGGAAGAAAACCCAGATCCTTCGCTTCGCTCAGGATGACAAATAGGATGCAGCTTGTCATTCTGAGGAGCGTTAGCGACGAAGTATCTGGGTTTTATATTTTATTACAGCCACCCTTAGCCTACCGAAGGGTGCCATAAGGGTTTTTCATGATCTGTGTCCCCATTGTCGGTCCTACGATGGACCGCGCCCGCAAGGACCTCGACGCCTGCCAGAAGCTGGCGGACATCATCGAGTTGCGCCTCGACTTGATCGAAGATTTCGACCTGCCGTTATTGCTGAAGGAGGCGGGCAAGCCCTGCATCGTCACCAACCGGTGCAAAATGGACGGCGGTCAGTTCGCGGGAACCGAAGAAGAGCGCGTCGAAATATTGCGCCGCGCCATCGAGCTGAATGTGGATTATATCGACATCGAAACCTCGACGCCGGTCCCGCTTTTGAAATCCGTTCTCGAAAACAAGGGCGCGGTGAAGGTCATCCTGTCGCACCACGACTTTACGCGCACGCCGGACGATCTCATTCCCCTGTACGATCTGATGCGCCAGATGCCGGCGGATATCCTGAAAATAAGCACCTATGCGAACGACATCAACGACAACCTGACGCTGTTTCGCCTGCTGGCGCGCGCCCGCAAGGATGAAAAACCGATGATCGCCTTCTGCATGGGCGAAAAGGGCGAGATCAGCCGCATCCTGACCGTGCAACAGGGCGGGTGGCTGACGTTCGGTTCGCTGGAAACGGGCAAGGAAAGCGCGCCGGGGCAAATCACCGCCGGCACGTTAAAGCACATCTACCGCGTCAACGATCTGAAACCGGAAACCAAAGTGTACGGCGTCATCGGCGACCCGGTGGCGAACAGCATGGGTTACCTGATCCACAACAAAGCGTTTCAGGAAACCGGCTTGCCGCACGTGTACGTGCCCTTTCTGGTGCAGAACGTCACCCGGTTTTTCAACGCGTACGAACCGTATCTGGGCGGGTTGAGCGTGACCATGCCGCACAAGGAAGCCATCATGAAAGCGGTGAACCGGATCGATCCCGCCGCTGAGCGCATCGGCGCCGTCAATACCGTGGTGCAGGACGGAAACGGATGGACCGGTTTCAACACGGACTATTCGGGGGCGCTGAAAGCGCTGGAACCCTTCGGGCCGCTTCAGGGTAAAAACATTCTGATCATCGGCGCGGGAGGCACCGCCAAAGCCATCGGGCAGAGTGTGGTCGACCAGGGCGCACCACTCACCCTCACCTACAACCGCAACCGGGACAAAGCGCAGGAGCTGGCGGACGAGTTGCAAGGCAAGCTGATCAGCGTCCGCGATGTGGACCAGGCGGCGGTCGATATCCTGATCAACTGCTCGCCAGTGGGCATGGCTCCCAACACGAACGACACCCCGTACCCGGCGCGCCTCCTGAAAAAGGATATGGTGGTGTTCGATTCGGTGTACAACCCGATGGAAACCCGCCTTCTCAGGGATGCGCAGGCGGCGGGATGCGCCACCGTTTCCGGCGTGGAGTTGTTCGTCCACCAGGCGGCGGGACAGTTCGAACTGTGGACCGGCAAGCCCGCTCCCATCGACCTCATGCGCCGGGTGGTGGAAGAAAAACTGGCCCCATAGGAATAAACCTGTTCAGAAAAATTTTAATCGAATCATCGGTGGAGTGGGGTTCAGGACAACCGCCATGCGTCAAACTGCGCCCAGGCCTGATCGAAATGCTCGACCTCGTAGGATTTGCGTTCCCGGGGATGGTCCTTGCCCACAGACCGGAACACGGTGATCTGTTTATCTTTCACGTTGCTGGCTTCGACGAAAATGGAACAGCCCTCGGCCATCACCGCGCCGGTGCCCTGCAACAGCTCGTCCCGCACCACGCGGGGAGAGTCCATCACCACCATTCCCAGTTTGTTGATCATCTCCATGATAGGCCGTGTCCCGGCCCTCAGAAGGCCGCGCGATACCTGGGAACGGAGGGGTCCACCAACTGCGACCAGGCATCGATCCCCCCCGCCAGGTTGTATACCGTATTGAATCCGGATTCCTTCAGCAACTGGCCGGCCTGGTACGAGCGCTGACCGAAATGACAATACACCACAATATCGTCCTCAAACGCCAGTTCCTGGAGGCGGTCATACAACTCCGCCAGCGGGATATGGGTCGAATCCGGAATCGCCGACAGGGAATGTTCCCAATCCTCCCGCACGTCCAAAAGCAGTCCCACCTGCCCGGCATCCATCAGATCTTTTAACTGTTGGGGATGTAGCTGTTTAACCGAATCGGTCATAGGAGATCCTTTTTTTAAAACCGGCCCCCCGGTCCGGGGGTGGACACCTGTTGCAAAAATGAAAATCCATTGTCCAGAATCCGTAACGGGCGAAACGCAAACCAGGCCCAGGTACCCCATTCGGGGAATTGAATTTTATCTAAATATATATAAAACAACAAGCAATTCCCTTAAAATTTTGAACCGGGTTTGGCATGTCTCTTGCTCGTTAAAAGCAACTCACCTGAGGGTGAGGAACTTTCTCTTCTCCTAGAAAGAAGCTCTGTTTGGCAGGTTAACAAAAAAAGGAAGTCACGCACTTTTTTTCCGAGTTGGACCAACCCTCCCGGTCCTTCTCGGGCCTGCCATTACCTCTGACTGTTTTCCCCTGCCCGAGCTAAGCAAATCCCATCCAGGGCCAGAACACGAACAACAACACCAGAAAACACGCCATGCCCAGCAGGCTGAGCAGGGTTCCGGACACCACCATTTCCCTGAGAGATATCTGACGGGACGCGAACGCCAGAGCCGAAGCCGGGGTGGCGATCGGCAGAATAAAGGCAAAATTGCTCGGTAATATAACGGTCATCGCCGCCACCGCCGGGGCGACCCCGTAATCCGGACACAGGCTCAACACCGGCGGCAGTAAAATGGCAATGACCGCCGAATTGCTCATAAACGTAGTGAACAGGACGGACAACACCGCCACCGTCACCAGAAACATCGAGGGTGACATGATCGTCCCCTGGAACACCTTCTGCGCCAGCCACAACGCCGCGCCGGAAGACGCCATCACCTGTCCGAGGCAGATCGCCCCGCCGTACATGAGGATGATCGCCCAGTTGACATGCGGCTCGACGGTTTCCCAGGTGATCAGTTTCAGGACGAACAACAGAACGATCGCCATGAGGGAGATGTTGGCGATTCCCAACCGCTCGCCGAACCCGAACCAGAAAATCAAGGTCAGGACCATCACCCCCGCCACCCCCATCTCCTGAAAGGTGATTTTCCCCAGGGCCAAGGACTTTTCATGCAGATTTTTGAGGACCGGCTGCATGTCCTCGATTTCCGGTTGGAACAGCAGATTGAGGAGCACCCAGCCGCAGACCAGCAACAGCACGATCATCGGCAACGAAAGCTGGGTGTATTGCAGGATACCGAGGGTGCTCTGGTTGCCGGTTCCCTTCTCCAGCATTTCGACCGCCAGGGGTACGCGCCCCCCGCCCAGCACCGTGGTGGCGCCGCCGATGATGCAGCCCCAGGCCAGCGCGAAAAACAGCGCCTTGGCAAAGGCGGACTTGCCCTGCGGCAGGCTCAGGGTATGAACGATCTGCGTGACAATGGGAAACAGCATGGCCGCCACGGCATGCTCCGACATGAAACAGGAGCTGATCGCGCCGAGTACATATATGGCGGTGATCAATGTCCGCGGCCGGTAGCCCCAGCGTTCCATCACCCATAAGGACATCCGGGTACTCAGGCCGCAGGCAATCATCGCGCCGGACAGGATGAACGCACCCAGTATGAAAAATACCGCCTTGTTGCCGAAGAAGGCATAGGCCTGGGAAGCGTCCATGATACCCATCAGCGGAATCGCGCCGATGGCCAGCAGGCTGGTCACCGACAGGGGAATCACGTTGCTCGACCACAGGCAGACGCACAGGAAAAACAGGCACAGCACCTTGTAGCCCTCGGCGGTCAGGCCTTCGGGCGCCTCGCGGCCCAGCAGGATAAAAAAGCCGATCAACAGGACCACCACCACGATGCCCTGCCGCATGCGGTCGAAAACCACAATCCACAGTGGCCGGCGGTCAAACACCACCTTGTGGGATTCGTCCTTTTCGGGATCGCCGTTTTCGGGTTCGTGAGTGGCCATCATCGCGTTTATTTCGAGAATTTAAAAGGGTTTCAACCTACCTCAATCGCCGGTGGGTTGCAACAGGAACCCGGCGGCCCCTGGGTCCAAAATCTCCTCCGCAAGGGATTCGGGGGTGGAAACCGGCGGATTTGCTGATATAATTCACCTTTTTTAAATTTTTTGTTCGCAGGCAAACCTTAAAATGTTAATTTAGGTTTATACTTGAGGGCTTTTCGGGTCCGCCCCGAAAACTGAACAGAAACCCCCTCCCCACGGAGATGGTATATGGCAATGACGATTACCGAGAAAATCCTGGCCCAACACGCCGGCAAAACATCCGTCGTCCCCGGCGACAACGTCTGGGTCGATGTCGACGTGCTGATGACCCACGACGTCTGCGGACCGGGCACCATCGACATCTTCAAAAAACAGTTCGGCCAGAACGCGAAGGTCTGGGACCCGGAAAAAGTGGTGATCCTTCCGGATCATTTTATTTTTACGTCGGATCCCCACGCCAACCGTAATATCGAAATCATCCGCGCCTTCGCGAAAGAGCAGAACCTTCCTTATTATTATGATGTTGGAACCGAGAATTACAAGGGAGTTTGTCATATCGCCCTGGCACAGGAGGGGCACAACCGGCCCGGTGAAGTTTTGTTCGGTACCGATTCGCATACCTGCACCTCCGGCGCGTTCGGCATGTTCTCCACCGGTATCGGCAACACCGACGCCGCGTTCATCCTTGGCACCGGCAAACTGTGGGTCAAGGTTCCCGAAACCATGCGCTTCGAATGGACCGGCACCTTTCCGCCCTACATCATGGCGAAGGATATTCTTCTGCACGTGATCGGAGACATCGGTTGCGACGGCGCCACCTACCGCACCCTGGAATGGGCGGGCGACGCGGTCTACCGGTTCTCCATGGAAGAACGCATGACCCTGTGCAACATGGCTATCGAAGCGGGCGGCAAAAACGCGGTGATCGAAGCCGACGACACCACCTTCGATTACCTGAAAGGCCGCACCGACAACCTGGGCACGGTGTATCATTCCGACCCGGACGCCCAATACTGTTTCAATAAAACCTACCACGCCGACGAACTGGAACCGGTGGTGGCTCGGCCGCATTCGCCGGACAACCGGGCGCTGGCACGGGAATGCAAGGACGTCAAGCTGGACCGGGCCTATATCGGCTCGTGCACCGGCGGCAAGATCACCGACTTCATCGCCGCCGCCGAAATCCTGAATGGCGAAAAGGTCAAAATCGATACCTTCGTCGTTCCCGCCACCAGGGATGTGGAACAGGACCTGCACACCGAAACCATCGACGGCAAAACCCTGGCGCAGATTTTCGAGGACGCGGGGACGCATATCGGCGAGCCGTCCTGCGCCGCCTGTCTTGGCGGGCCGAAGGACACCTTCGGCCGGACCCACGGCACGGAAGTGGTGATCTCCACCACCAACCGGAATTTCCCGGGACGCATGGGGTCGAAGGAATCGGCGATCTACCTCGCGTCTCCCTACACCGCCGCGGCGTCGGCGTTGACCGGCTACGTGACCGACCCGCGGGAATTTATCTCCGCCCGGGTGTAATCGTCAACGAATACTTTTTAAGGAACATTTGATTTATGAAAAAGAAAATTTGTGGCCGCGCCTTTGTGCTTGGCAAAAACATCGACACCGACCAGATCATCCCCGCCGAGCACCTGGTTTACAGTTTAAGCGATCCTGAAGAGAGCAAGAACTACGGCAAGTTTGCGTTGTCCGGCGTACCGGCAAAAGACTCGGGCCTGCCGAAGGGGAACATTCCGTTTGTGGAGGATGGCCAGTACCGGTCGCAGTTCAATATCATCATCGGTGGATCCAATTTCGGGTGCGGCTCCTCCCGCGAACACGCCCCCGCCTGCATGAAAATCGCCGGTGTCGAAGCGGTGGTGGCGGAAAGCTACGCCCGCATCTTTTACCGCAATTCGATCGACGGTGGATTCTTCATCCCGCTGGAAGCAACACAAAAGTTGACGGAAGAAATCCAGACCGGGGATGCGATCACCATCGATCTCGAAAACTACACCCTGACCAACGAAACGCAGAACAAAACCTATTCCCTGAAACCCCTGGGCGATGTCATCGACATCATCGAAGCCGGGAACATTTTCGAATACGCCAGAAAGGCGGGCCTGATTCCAAGCTGAGGCGGATTTTATGAAAGGAGCCATCGGGCTTTTTCTGTTATTCATCGCTCCCTTGCCGCTGGCGGCCGCTCCGCCTGCCCAGCCCACGAAAATGATCACCATCGCCCCCGGCGAATTCACCATGGGTAGCAATGATAAAGATATCGAGTGGGCGGCCCAAACTTTTTTCTCCGAATCGCTGGATTATTACCGCGATGAAACCCCGGCTCATAAGGTTCATTTGCAGGCCTATAAGATCGACATCACCGAAGTGACGATGGCTCAATACCGGTTGTATAGGGAACAGACCGGCGCGCCGGCTCCCAAGTTCATGGACAACGAACGCTTTAATCAGGACAATCAGCCGGTGGTGGGCATCACCTGGCAGGAAGCGGCAGATTACTGCGCAACCATGGACAAACGCCTGCCCACCGAAACGGAATGGGAAAAGGCCGCGCGGGGCACCGACGGGCGTTTTTATCCATGGGGCAACGAACCCGACGAAACCCAAGCCAACATCCGCGGCAAGAAGGACGGCTACCGTTACTCGGCACCGGTCGGCCAGGCAAAGTTCGGCGCGAGTCCCTACGGGATTCGCGATATGGCCGGCAATGTCTGGGAATGGACGGCGAATTGGTATCAGCCGCATCCGGGCAACACCCATCCCAATGATTTTTACGGAAAGCAATTCAAGGTCATCAAGGGCGGCTCGTGGTTTTCCAACCTCGATTTGGCCCGCATAACGGTGCGGGGCAAGAGCCTGCCGGATCGGCGTAACAATTTTCTCGGCTTCCGTTGCGCCAAATAATTTTTTGGAAGAAGAAGGAGACCGAATGAAGCGAATGGACACCGTACTCGGCCTGGCGGTTTTAACCGCGGCCCTGCTCCTGCCCGCCTGCCGGTCCGGCCACGACAGCGTCACCGGAGCCAGCGCCAAAGCGCGGATGGATTTGCCCGAACTCATCGCCTCCAAAACCAGTGAAGACGGAACCATCATCAACCTCAACAATAAAAACATAGGCGTCAAGGGAGCCCGGGTGCTGGCGGAGTCCCCGAAAACCAAAAACGTCCGGTCGCTGGCCTTGAAATCCAACAAGCTGGGGGATAAAGGCGTAGAAATCCTGGCGGAGTCGCCCGCCTTTCAAAACGTGGAAAAACTTTTCTTGTGGGACAACCAGGTCACTGCCGGCGGGATCCAGAGCCTGGTGGGCTCGGCCCACTTCAATCACCTGGTGGAACTGAACCTGATGAAAAACCGGTTGGGGGACGAGGGCGTCTCCTTACTGGTGCAATCGACCAAGGTGGAGTCGCTGACGCTGCTGGACCTGGGGGGGAATGGCATCAGTGATGCCGGGGCGATCGCCATCGCCAACTCGCCGTATCTGGCAAACCTTAAGCATCTCGACCTGTTCCGCAATCAGATCGGTCCGAAAGGCATCGAAGCCCTGCTCCGTTCCAAACATCTTCCCAGTCTGGAGTACCTGGACCTGACGGCGAACGCCGTCGACTTCGAACAGATTCCGGCCCTGGAAAAAATGGCGGACCTGCCCCATTTGAAGGTTTTGATCATTCAGTAGTAGAAGAGAAAGGCCGGGGATTAGAAGCGGATATGAATCCCGATCGTCAGCACCGGAAAGAATTTGAAATTGCTCAAATCCTCTTCCAGTTGCGCCGCTTCGTTGGCCAGTTCCGGCGCAAAAAGCGGGTTGTTGGTGCTTTCCGTCAAGGTCACGTCCGGACTGCCCTGATAATACGCCCCCAGATCAATCGACAATCCCACCGCAATCGGCAGGTCGAATAAATTGGCGTCCGCCGCGTTGCCGTAGCCGATCCCGAAATAAGGGGCATAGTCCTTGGACCAGGAGACATTGGCGTTCAAAGTTACATTGGTTCCAGGAGGAATCGTGCCTCCACCCAAGATACTGGCATCCACGATGGAGGACAAATCAATTTCGGTCCGGTTCAGGTACACGCCGCCGGTGATCCGGAAATTGCCATGGAAGGGATGAATGTCGATCAGGAGGGGGGTGGTTTCCAATCGTGCGTCCGCCTTATAGTTGATCCCGCCCTGGGTGGTGGAGGGGCGCCATTCGCCATAGTTGTACCCCGCACGCAAATTGATCCAGTTGGGGATCAGCGGGACCGTCAGATCGGCTCCCAGACCGGTGGTGCCCACCTTACCGGTTACCCCGACTCCCAGCAAAGCCTGCGCCTGGACCGGCAAAATTAAAAGCATTATTCCGATGACCAGTTGCAGGGTGCGCCCCCGGATTCCCTTGATGGTTGGCCTGACTGCCATTGGATCGTCTCCCGAAACAGTAGAGGTTTATAAGTGGATTCCCCCGGAACATCGGGCCCGCCGGGTCGAGCATGCCGGTAAAATTTTAAAATTCAATGTCTTAGTGTAACCCCATCCCGGGGGGAAAATCAAATAATAACATATACAGTTAATTAAAATTTTATTGGAAAACAGGGGGCACTTCCCCTATACTATGAATCTAGAATCAGGTCAATCACGTTCCAACGGACGGGCGATCGCCCCATTAGCAGAGGATTGTTTCTATGGCAGAGACCAAGCAGTATTGTACGTTTTACGTGGATAAATATTTGTTCGGAGTGATCGTGCTGGAGGTACAAGAAGTCTTGAAGTACCAGGATTTGACCCAAGTCCCCTTGGCGCCCAGGGAAATTCAGGGGTTGATCAACCTGCGCGGGCAGATCATCACCGCCATCGACCTGCGCAACCGCCTGAGCCTGCCGCCCCGGGAAGAAGGACTCCTGCCCATGAACGTCGTCATCCGGACGAACAATGAGGTGGTCAGTTTTCTGGTGGATACCATCGGCGACGTGCTGGATGTCGACGAGGACACGTTCGAAATGGCCCCCGATACGGTGGATCACGCCACCCGCGAACTGGTCACCGGCGTCTACAAACTCGAAGACAAACTGCTGATGGTCCTGGACGCGGAGAAAGCCGCCCATCTGGCCGCCGCAGCCGAAGGCCAGTCGGTCGCCTCCTGAGCACCCTATAGCGGCACCACCGGCGCCGATTTCCGCAACACCAATCTGAGCGCCGTCAAGAACCTGACCCTGGGTCAAATTCGCGCCGCCCGAGTCGACGAAACCACCCGCCTCCCCCACAGCCTCAAATCAAAAATGCCCAAAGCCGGGCCCAACTAATATTCCCCCTTGCAAAGGGGGTGTGTGAGGGGCTATTTTTTTTGCGCTTGCCAGTTGCCGGCCATGCGCTGGGCTTCGGTCAACTGTTCGGGCTGAAGCAGCTTGGTCACTTTATCGCGGTTCTTGACCGCCATGTCCTGATCCTTGCCCGGTTTCAGTTTCGCGGCGGCGAGGTTGTACCACATGTGCGCCTTCACGAGATCCTGCGGCATACCCTTGCCCTGATGATACAGCGTGCCGAGATAGTTCTGCGCCAGGCCATGGCCCTGGTCGGCGGCTTTCTGATACCACTCGGCGGCACTCTCGTAATTCTGCAGGACGCCCTCGCCCAGCTCATACATACTGCCGACGTTATACTGCGCCAGCGCGAACCCGCCGTCGGCCGCTTTCTGATACCACTGCGCGGCGGTTTGCAGATTCCGCTCCACGCCGTTGCCCTGGTCGTACAGCAGGCCGATGTTGTTCTGCGCTTTGGAATGGCCCTGATCGGCGGCCTTGCGGTACCAGCTCATGGCCTGGGCGTAATCCTGCGGCAGGCCCTGGCCGTGATGGTACATGGTGCCGAGGTTGAACTGAGCCAGTTTGTGTTCCTGCTCGGCGGCCTTGCGGTACCAGGTGACGGCGGTCTCGAGACTTTGCGGAACGCCGAGGCCCTTGTCGTACATGTTACCGAGGCTGTTCTGCGAGCTGGCGTGCCCCTGCTCGGCGGCCTTGCGGTACCAGTTGACGGCCTGCTCGTAATTCTGAACGACGCCCTGGCCGAAGTCGTACATGTTGCCGATATTGAACTGCGCCTTGATGTGGCCCAGGTCAGCGGCTTGTTGGTACCACTTGGCGGCCCGTTCGTAACTTTTTACAACGCCCTGGCCGGAGTCGTACATGCCGCCCAGTTTGAACTGGGCCTTGGCGTGGCCCTGCTGGGCGGCCTTGCGGAACCATTCGGCGGCCATCGCCAGATCCTTGGGAACGCCCTCGCCCACCTTGTACATGTAACCGAGGTTGAACTGCGCCTTGTCGAATCCCTGCCCGGCGGACTTGCGGTACCATTGGGCGGCGGTTTCATAACTTTGAGGAACGCCCTTGCCCCGGTCGTACATGATGCCGAGGTTGTTCTGCGCCTTGGGGTATCCTTTTTCCGCGGCGAGTTGGTACCATGTCAGCGCCTGGCCATAATTCTGCGGCATGCCCTGGCCGTAGTCGTACATGTTGCCGAGGTTGTACTGCGCGATGGTGTGACCCTGCGCGGCGGCTTTGCCGTACCAGTAGGCGGATTGTTTCAAATCCTGCGCGACGCCCTGGCCCATGTCATACAGATTGGCCAGATTGTTCTGCGCCCGGGGATTGCCCTGTACAGCCAGACGTTTATAAATCTGGAAAGCGGTTTGATAGTCGCCTCTGTTGTAGGCGTTGAGTCCATCGTTAAACGAGGCCGCCTGCGCCGTGGCTGGCAGGAGGTACAACAGCGCCGCCATCAGATAAACAGCGAAACCGGATTTTGGATACTGCGGTCGATTCCTCATAAACCTTGCTTCCTTATAAGGTGATTGAAAATTATTTTAACTTTACATTTACTATTAAGTGTAATGCGTAATCTTCGATTTGGCGCGCAAATTTCCAAACTCCTTCTAACAAGACGTTTTTCAATAAAAATTTTTCAGCTACCCGACCGGACCTAGACCGGCCCTTTTCAAGGTTTTCGGAATGGTACGGAACCATGGACGAAAGGCAAATGCGGAAACTCATCTTAGAGAAAACAGACGGCGTGGAGAAAGAAAGACGGGATCAAAAAATAAATAGACAGGAATAACAGGGATATTTCGCCAAAACAGGGAATGACCAGGGGAATCAATTTGAGGGAGGTCATACCTTCAGCCAATAAAATGTGGAGGGGGCAAACCTCCCATCCTGAATGAAAGGGTGCCGGGGGACGGAAGCGGCGATCATTAGTCTTCTCAAGTAAAAGACCTAAATTAGATTTTTCTCAACGTCAGATTGAATTGACCCATGGGTGTATTTTTTATTTTGCGGAAGGAGACGATGCATTGCGCTTGTTCCACCGGAGAGTGTTCCCTGAGAAGCCGGTCTTTTTTATTAAACAATTCCCCGGCAAAATACATTTGGGTGATCAGTTGAGAGTGGCCCCGTGAGTTTACGGTGAAGTGGAGGTGAGGAGGACGGGTCCAAAACCTGCTGACCGGATAGGAGCCTGGCTTGATGGTTTTAAATCCATATTCGCCCTTTTCATTGGTAAGGACTTTTCCCCAATATTGAAAATTCGGGTCCAATTCCGCGGGATTGCGGTCGTCAGGATGATTGTATCTTCCGGTGGCGCAAGCTTGCCAGATCTCCACCAACGCTCCGGGAACCGGCTGGCAGGCCTCATCTTGCACCCGGCCTTTAACAAAAATGACCTCTCCTTGAGCGCTTCGGGATTGGCTATTAACAAAAGTGAGGTCGTTGTCTTTGTCTAATGGAAAATTCAAAGGATAAAATGGCCCCGCAGTTTCCGGTGGCGTCAGGGCACAAGCCGCAGGTGAGGGAGCGGGTTTCAACATTTCTGCGGCAATAAGAGTCCCCAGTGCGAAGGCGCTTTTTACAAAAATTCTTCGTGACAGGCGGAATTCTTCTTCCATTTCGATTCTTCCTGGAAACAAACGGAATGGAGTTCTCTGGATAGTTTAACTCC
>CAYPKH010000004.1:0-18819 GCA_964411245.1 uncultured Nitrospina sp. | reverse complement strand
GGCCTGCCCCCCCCCGGAAAGTGGTCCAGAGTTTATGTTGGGATTTGGGCCACAAAAACCGAGGATGTTTAAGGAGAGGATAAGGGGCAGGAAACGTTTTCAGCCAGCAACATCCCTCATCTAAATTGAAAAATACCGTCAATTTTGGTCGACAAAGTGTGAGCAAGGAAAAGAAAGGACATGGTAAACAAAAGTATTATGCCAAAAGATAGTCGATAATTGATACAATCGCCCGTTTCGGATGATCCCTTCAAGTCCAATAAGATTTCCAATGGCGCAGAGAAAAAAGTTTACCGATGCCGGGTCCATTTTTGAAGGACGCCTGCGCGGCAATCAGGCCATGTTGAGCGGCCTCGGGCTGACGGCGGAAGAAGCCCGCCTCCTCTGGCAGGCTCCCCGTATGAAGGAGGTGAGCTGGCTGGACCTGGATGACAATCATCTGGGGGATGAGGGCGTCGCGGAACTGGCGCAATGTGAACTTCTGGCCAACGTGCAATACCTCAACCTCAATAAAAACGGGGTGACCGATGCCGGCATCCTAAAACTCGCCCAGTCGAAATGCCTCCCGAAACTGAAACGCCTGCACCTGAAGCATAATTCCATAGAAGGACCGGGAGTCATAGCTTTGTTCGAGTCGCAAACCTTAGATGGCCTCTCCACCTTTCAGATCAACGAAGGCTGGACCTGCAAAAAACGCGAAGGCTGGCGCTACAATCCCCAAATCTGATTTCATGGACGCCCCTCAACCCACCCTGCAGATCCATATCCTCATCACCGGGCCGGACCGGCCGGGCATCCTGGCGGAGGCGCTGGACGCCATCGTGCGCCACGAATGCCCAGTGGTCGATATCAAGCAGTTTGTCTTCAACGGACTGCTGAACCTGTCTATCCTGCTGGAGAGTAAAAACCCGCAGGCGCTGGAGAACCTCCAGCAATCCCTGAAAGAGTACGGCATGGGAGCCGGCATGAAAGTCGTGGCTTATCCCTGGGACCCGGAGCATCGGCCGGAAGCGCCTTACAAACACCGGTCGGTGGTCACCCTGCTGGGACAGAAGATCGGTCCCGTTGCCTTGCAGGAACTGACCCGGACCCTCGCCGATCTGGATATCAATATCATCCGCATCGAGCAGTTGGACTATGAAGACCATCACGTGCTGGAAATCGTGATCGGCGCCCGGCAGGTGCTGACCAATATCGATATCCTGACCGCCTTACTGCATTTCAAGGAAAACTTCGACGTCGATATCGCGGTGCAGGAGGACACCCTGTTCCGCCGCAACAAACGGTTGATCGTGCTGGACGCGGACATGACCTTCCTGCAATGCGAGGTGATCGACGAACTGGGCAAGTTGGCCGGAGTGGGGGAGCCGTTGGCGGCCATTACCGAAAAGGCCGTGCATGGCGACATCGACTTCACCACCGCCCTCAAACAGCGAGTGAAACTTTTAAAAGGATTGACAGTATCGCAAATGGAACAACTGTACGAAACCCTGCCGCTCACTCCGGGGGCGGAGGAACTGGTCCGGATCCTGCAACACCTGAATTACAAAATCGCCATCGTCAGCGGCGGATTCCAGTTTTTCATATCCAGGCTCAAGGAAAAGTATCGGCTGGATTACGGGTTCGCCAACCAACTGCAGATTCAGGACGGGAAAGTGACCGGTGAGGTGGCAGGAGACATCATCGACGCCCGGGCCAAGGAAAAAATTCTGGTGTCCCTGGCGGAGCAGGAAGGATTTTCCCTGCAACAGGTGGTTGCGGTGGGCGACGGCGCCAACGATATTCACATGCTGGCGCGGGCCGGACTGGGCATCGCCTTCAACGCCAAACCCATCGTCCAGCAACACGCCCAGGCGTCTATCAGCACCTATAACCTGGAATTGATTCTTTATTTTTTAGGCATTTCCGGGGAAGAACTTAAAGAATTACGTAAGGTTATGTGGAAACCGGGTTTGTAACCCGTTTGATCTCCCATCCGCGTTTTGCAGTTTCCTTATCGAACATTTTCCCCCGTATTGCAAGTTCCACCGGCAGGGCTCCTTTGGGGAGTTTGCCCTGTGCCGCCAGGATGGCGACGATTGACGCGTGCCAGCCGGTGAGTTGTTCCATGGCGGTGAAGCCGGTTTCCTTATCGTAGGTCTGCTGTAAATCCAGGGTGCATGAGGCGGGCGATCCATTGTGTCTGCCGGTGGCCCGGGTGCGAATAAGGCAGATATCGTGGACCGGCGAATCCGGAATGATTTCCGGCGCCAGCATGGCCTCGAGTTTTTCCCGCGGCACCACCGTTTGTCCGTCGATCTCCACCGGTTCCAGTTCGAACAACCCCTGTTTCTGAAAATCGATGAACTGCTTCCAATGACCGGGGTAGCGCAGAGTCTTATTTTCCAGTCGTTGGAGTTTGCCCTGAAAGGTCCACGGGGCGGTGGACAATCCCCCGGAGGTCACCGCCGCTTCCATACGGCCCAGCGGTTCCGGAAACTCCAGTGTTTCGATTTCCGTCAAACAGGGAACTTTCGTCGGCTGTCCGTTGCGGAGGAACCAGGCATCGCCGTAATACTCGTTGATGAGTCCGTTGAAATTAAACGTGAGCAGATAATTCCAGGGCGGTTGCGGGTTTTGCGGCAGGCCGCCGTCCCAGATAAACACATTTTCCGGCTCGTCCAGAGCATCCATGGCGCGGATGCCCATGTTGATGTTGAGGCCGGGGCCCATGCCGCAATCCGGGGTGATGGTGATCCCCACCGCCTTGGCCGGGTCACCGAGCGCCAGTTGCCGGCGCACGGTTTCGGTGTGGCCGCCCAAATCACAGATATTCGAGCCGGCCGCGACGGCCGCTTCGGTAATGGTTAGATTGAATTTGTAGGGAACGGCGCTGAGGGTGGAATGGACACCCCTGAGGGCGGGTACCAGCAGGGAGGGATCACTGACATCCAAACACATGCCTTGGACGATTTGAGTTTGGAGGAGGTCATTGACCTTTTTCGCTCCCCGCACCGCGGCCTCTGTATCGAGGTCCAATAAACGGATCTCCTTGGCCTCCCCTAGGCGGGCGAGATCGTAGGCGGCGGCCACGCCCTGCCTTCCGGCACCCAATACGGCATAATGGAACTTCATAAACCCGGCAGGTTAAGGGAAAGGGGCAACGGAGTAAAGGGCCTTTCCGGGAAACCCATTATTTGGTTGCCAAAAGAGACGGCATTGATTAAAGTTTTTTATGAAGCGTGTGATTTAAGTTGCAGATTTCAAACCTAGATTGTGAGTCCATGAATTTTCAATACAAAGCGGTGTTATTCGACTGGGCCTATACACTGGTCGATCTGGTCAACGAAGAGGACCGGACGGCCCTGAAACGGGTGTACGATTACCTGGGCGAGGGGGGGTTCGCGCTTCCCGACTTTCAAAAACTGTATGATACCTACCACCGCCTGTTTTTCGGAATGATCGAAATCTCCCGGCCCACGCACCGGGAGGCGCGGTTCGATCATGTGCTCAATTTTCTGCTGATTCAAAACGATATCCATCTGGACGGCAAAGCCCGCCTGGAGGATTTGCTGAAAATTTATTACGAGAAAATCTATTCCTACCGCAAAGTGTATCCGGAGATCCTGGAAACCCTGACGGCATTGAAGGAAGCCGAAGTGCGCATGGGGATCGTCTCCAACACCACCAATCCCGGATTCATGAAAGACCATGAGCGGACGTTACTGGGACTCGACCCTTATTTTGAATTTTCCATTTATTCTTCCGAAGTGCCGTACCGCAAACCCCATCCTTCTATTTTTCAACTGGCGCTGGACCGGCTGAACCTGAATGCCTCGGAGGTCCTGTTTGTCGGGGACAATATCCATGCCGATATCGCCGGCGCCCAGAGTGTGGGAATGCCCGCCGCCTGGCTGAATCGCACCGGCAAAGCTTCGTCCTCGGACGTGAGGCCCGATTACGAAATTCGATCCGCGAACGAATTGTTAACGCTTCCCGAAAAATCCTGACCGCCATGCACCGTTTTTTTGTTTCCCCGGAGGGGTTCTCGGAAAAAACCGTCACCCTGAAAGGTCCTGACGTGAATCATATCCGTACCGTGCTCCGCATGGAGCCCGGTGATTGCATTGGAGTCGTCGACGGTGAAGGATTTCAATACGAGGTGCGCTTGACGGAAGTGGATCGGCGGACGGTTCGCGGCGATATTCTTTCCAGAACCGCCCTTGCAACCGAATCGCCTGTGGACATCACCATGGGGCAGGCATTGATCAAGGGAAACGCGTTCGACCTTCTGGTCCGTAAAGCCGCCGAACTGGGAGTGCGCACCATTGTTCCGCTCAAAACCCGGCGTTGCGTGGCCCGCCTGGCCAAAGAATCGGAACGCAACCGGACCCAACGCTGGCAACGCATCGCCGAAGAAGCGTCCAAACAATGCGGAAGATCCCGCGTGCCCGAGGTGCATCCCGCGGTATTGTCGGTGGAAGAGTTTTGCCGGCAATTCGCGGATTGCGATTTGAAGCTGGTGTTCTGGGAAGATGAAACCCGGACCCGTTTGCAGGATATCGCCCCGCAAGGCGCCATATCGTCCATAGTTTTTCTGGCCGGACCCGAGGGCGGATGGGCGGCGGAGGAGATCGATGGTCTCCGGCAACAGGGGTTTCACACGGTGAGTTTGGGTCCCCGGCTCCTGAAAGCCGATTCCGTTTCGCTGGTGATTCTGTCCCTGCTCCAGCACCGTTGGGGAGATTTATAAATGGGGTTGGCGGACTGATCGAATGGTGATACATTGCTTTAAACATCGCTTTTGAAACCCTCCTTCCGGAACCCGCCTATGACCTACCAACTCAAACTGGACATTTTCGAAGGCCCGCTCGATCTGCTTCTACATCTGATCAAGGAGCAGAAGATGGACATTCACGATATTCCCGTTTCTGAAATCTCCCGCCAGTTTCTGGCCTACCTGGATTTGATAAACGACCTCAATCTGGAAGTCGCCGGCGAATACCTGGTAATGGCCGCCGAGCTGACCCGGCTCAAGTCCAAAATCCTTCTGCCTTCCCACGGGGAAGATGAGGACGGCGAGGAAGGGACCGATCCACGGGGCGAGTTGACCCGCAGGCTCCTGGAATATCAGCGATACAAACATGCCGCCGGGGACCTGCGGCAGTTGGAATATGAACGGCAACAACTGTTCTCCCGGGGCAGTGAAATTCAGATCGAGGAGGGGGAGGAGGAGGTTATCGTGGATGCGACGGTGTTCGATCTGTTCAGCGCCTTCAAGCAGGTCTTGAGCCGTAGGACCTTTAAAGAAGATATCGAAATCACAATCTCCACCCTTTCGGTTTCCGAGCGGATCAACCGGGTGTTGGATACGCTGAACGAAAACGAAAGTGTGACCTTCGAATCGCTGTTTATCGACAATAGGACCAAGCAGGAAATCATCGTGACGTTCCTGGCCCTCCTGGAACTGATGCGGATGTCCCTCATCCGCGCGCAACAGGGAACCCATTTCGAGACCATCCGCGTCTACCGCACCTCCGACCGGGAAACCCAGGAAGAGGCGATGAAGGATTACAACCAACCGGAGATGGATACCGAATTGAACTCCGAAACCCTTTGACCGGCAATTCTCAGGGGGGTGACTAAAATAGACCCAGAAATCCATACACAGTGGGAACATTTCCCGCATCAAGCGGATATGGGGATACGGGGATATGGTTCGACTCCCTCTGGCGCGTATGAACAGGCCGCGCTGGCAATGATCGCTGTCATCACCAACCCGGAACTCGTCGGTCCATCGGAAAGGGTGGAGGTGCATTGCGAAGTGGATGATCCGGAATTGCTGTTGGTCGACTGGCTCAATGCCGTCATTTATGAAATGGCCATCCGCAAAATGCTGTTCTCCCGTTTTGAAGTGTCTATTGATGGATCGCGCCTGGAGGGCAAGCTTTGGGGAGAAGCGGTGGTGGTGGAGAAGCATCATCCCGCGGTGGAAGTCAAAGGCGCCACTTTCACCAGCCTGCGGGTGGCGCAGGAGGCCGATGGCCGGTGGGTGGCGCAATGTGTGGTCGATGTGTGAATTTAAATTGAAGTTGGAGAAAATGTTTTGCAGAAATCACGCTTAAAACGCAAAACGGAATGGGAATGGCATATTGAACCCTTCGGGGAGATGCGCGTGCCGGCGATCATCTTCGCCACCGAAGACCTGATCGAAGACATGGATGACAAGGTGTACGAGCAGGTGACCAATGTCGCCAAACTTCCTGGAATCCAGAAGGCGTCCTATGCCATGCCCGACGCGCATTGGGGATACGGTTTTCCTATCGGCGGGGTGGCGGCCTTTGATCCGGATGAGGGCGGGGTGATTTCCGCTGGCGGGGTGGGGTTCGATATTTCCTGCGGCGTGCGGACCCTGCATACCGGCCTGTCGCGGGATGATATTGAAAGGGTCAAGGAGCCCTTGGCCCACGAGTTGTCCCGTAAAATACCCGCCGGAGTGGGAAGCCGCGGGAAGTTACATCTGAATCCGCAGGAAATGGACGACATGCTGAAGGGCGGTGCCCAATGGGCCGTCTCGCGTGGCTATGGCACCCAACAGGATCTGCAACGGATTGAGGAGGATGGGTGTATGGCCGGGGCCGATCCCTCCGCCGTTTCGGGGAAGGCCAAAAAACGCCAGAAAGATGAAATGGGAACCCTCGGGTCCGGCAACCACTATCTTGAAATCCAGGAAGTGGTGGAGGTGTATCACGCTGATACGGCGAATGCGTTTGGCATTGCCCCGGGAGATATTGTGTTGAGTATTCATTGCGGCTCGCGGGGACTGGGCCACCAGATCGGCACCGAGTTTCTGAAATCCATGTTGCTGGCCGCGCCGGAGCATGGCCTCCAATTGCCCGACCGCGAACTGGCCTGTGCCCCGATACGCTCCGATATCGGTCAGCAATACCTGGGAGCCATGCGATCCGGTATGAACTGCGCCATGGCCAATCGGCAGATCATCACCCACCTGGTGCGTGAAGCGTTTGCAGATGTTCTGCCCAAGGCGGAGTTGGATTTGCTGTACGACGTCTCCCACAACACCTGCAAGCTGGAGGAACACGAAATTGACGGGGTCACCAAGCCGGTTTTTGTGCACCGCAAAGGGGCGACGCGTTCCTTCGGGCCGGGCCATCCGGAGATTACCGAAGCCTATCGCTCCGCGGGACAACCGGTATTGATCGGGGGTACCATGGGCACGGCTTCCTATATATTGTGCGGCACGGAACAAACCATGGGGCTTGCTTTCGGGTCCGCGGTTCATGGGGCGGGGCGGAGAATGAGCCGCAAAAAGGCTACCAAGCAATGGCAGGGGCGCTCCGTCGTGGATGAACTTTATAAGCGGGGAATCATCATTCGCAGTCCCTCCATGCGGGGCGTGGCCGAGGAAGCCCCCGGGGCCTATAAAGAAGTCAGCGAAGTGGTGGACGCGACGGAGGAAGCCGGGCTGGCCCGAAAAGTCGCCCGGGTAGAACCGGTGGTATGTATCAAAGGTTGATAGACGGACCTGAATTCGGCCTTACCTCCGGTCCCCCCAGCCTTCTTTTTAATCAGGACTCTTTCTGATTGGTTACCCAGATAACCATTTGACTTTCCTTTTCCTTTTTTTATACACTGATTGAAGGACCAGAGTTTGGATTGGTAATCTCATTTTTAAAAGGGGATCGTTTATGTGGGGTCAAAAAGCGAGTGTCTTTTTAATTGTGGCTTTGATGGTTTCCGGTTGTGCCTCCCATGGAGGTTACCGGCCTACGGTTGATCCTTATGGCGATCCGCGTGCCGACCGGATTGGTCAGGATTTGTATGAATGTGAAACCCTGGCCCACCGGGCCGGCCGGGTAGGAGAAGAATCCGTTAAGGGCGCCGTCGTCGGAGGTGGCATTGGAATGGTGGGAGGAGCCCTGTTGGGAGGGCTTTCCGGGCATCCGGTGCAAGGGGCGATAGTGGGTGCTACCGCCGGCGGGCTTGCCGGAGGCGTCAGCCAGGGAATGAACGCCGATCAGCGGTTCGTCCATGCCTATCGAAATTGTATGCGTAATCGGGGCCACAATGTGATCGATTAGGGATTCTTCAAATTAAGGATTTTAATTGAATCACCGCTGCCCCGGAGGCTGTTTTCCGGGGGTTTTTATTGCCCATTGCCCCTTGAAGCGGGATATTATACAATTCTACAAGCACTTTCCCGTTAATTGAGGCCCTTGAATCGATGTTCGCTCAACTTAAAGAAGACATCAATGAAGCGATGGAGAAAGATCCGGCCGCCCGGCATTTCTGGGAGGTCTTGATCTGCTATCCCGGAGTGCATGCACTGATCGCGTACCGCTTCAACCACTGGCTTTGGAATCATAATCTCAAGCTGATCGCCCGCCTGTTTTCCTATCTCGTACGGTGGCTGACCGGCATCGAAATCCATCCTGCCGCAAAAATCGGCCGGAAATTTTTCATCGACCACGGGATGGGCGTGGTGATCGGGGAGACGTCGGAAATCGGCGATAATGTTTTTATCTATCATGGAGTTACCCTGGGTGGGCTGAGCATGAAGAAGGGCAAACGGCATCCCACCATATGCGATAACGTGGTCATCGGCGCCGGGGCTCAGGTTCTGGGGCCGGTTACGGTGGGCATCAACAGTAAAATCGGTTCCGGATCGGTGGTGGTGCAGTCGGTCCCCGAATATTCGACGGTCATCGGGGTCCCCGGCCGTGTGGTGTTTTCCGGAATTTCGTCCGATTTTGAAGATCTGGAAGAGTCCTTTCCCGATCCCATGGCGCAGGCCATCGAATGCGTCCTGGACCGCCTGCCGCAAATGGAAAAAGATATCCGTTCGCTCAAGGATGCGTTGGAATTGGATTCCACGGAAGAGGAAAAGCCTCCGCCCCCCGAACCGGTTCCTCTCAAAAAGACCGGTATGAAAAAAGCCTCCAACGACAATTGAGCGGTATTCCCGTCTGATTTTTAAGTAACCTTTTCATAAAAGAACCATGCCGCCGATTTATCTGGATCACAACGCCACCACTCCCGTGGACGAGGCCGTATTGGAAGCGATGCTTCCCCTGCACCGGGAGGCGTTCGGCAATCCTTCCAGCACCCACTCCCAGGGGCGGGCCGCCCGGGTCCACCTGGATGAGGCCCGGGAACAGGTCGCGGCGCTGATCGGGGCGCATCCTGCCGAGATCCTCTTTACCAGCGGGGGCACCGAATCGGACAATCTGGCGATTACCGGAACGGCTCGGGCACTTAAGGCAAAGGGCACCCGCATCCTTACCAGCCGGGTGGAGCATCCGGCGGTATTGAACACTTGCGAGGAACTCCGCAAAGAGGGGTTCCGCATCGATTATGTTGCGGTCGATGGTCATGGGCGAATCGATTGCGCCGCGCTGGCGGACATGATTACCGACGACACCATTTTAATTAGCCTGCAGCATGGCAACAGCGAGGTCGGAACCCTGCAGCCGATCGAAGAGATCGGAGAATTGGCCCGGACCCGCAGGGTCTTGTTTCACACCGATGCCGTTCAGACCGTGGGGAAAATTGCGGTGGATGTTCAAAACCTGCCGGTGGACATGCTCTCCCTTTCGGCTCACAAGATGTACGGTCCCAAGGGAGTAGGCGCTCTATATATTCGTCGGGGAACGCCACCGCTGGCGCCTTTGCTTACGGGAGGCGGTCAGGAAAAAAAGCGAAGGGGGGGGACGGAAAATGTTCCCGGGATCGTTGGTCTGGGCAAGGCGGCGGAGATCGCAGGTTCCCGGCTGGAGGCGGATCGTGCCCATTTGACCCGGTTACGAAACGGCCTCAGTCAGAACATTAAGGATCATATTCCAGGTGTTTTATTTTATGGCCATCCTGAGTTTCACCTGCCCAATACCCTTTATCTGGGATTTGACGGTGTGGAGGGCCAAACCCTCATGATCCGCCTTGATCTTGAGGGAATTTCCGTGTCGACCGGCACTGCCTGCAGTTCCGGGTCGGTTTTACCTTCGGAGGTTCTGGCGGCGATGGCGGTTCCAGAAAATCTTATGGTTCAGACCATCAGAATCAGCCTGGGGCGGGGGAACCGGGCCGAGGAAATGGAGCAGGTGGCCTCTGCTCTCAGGCGGATGGTTATGGATATTCGTGCTAAAACCGGGTTTTCCGCCGGGCTGGCCTCCAAGTGATTGTATAACTCTGTATGAATTGCTACAATTTCGGGGATTGTTTCAAAGGAATATTGAAATTAGGCCTTTCCCGGTTGGGTCCAAATTTTCAATCCCGTTTTCCATTTTTTGGGGGAATTATGGTATTTGCCAAAAACATATTAAAATTCACTTTCGTACCGATCTTCATCGTTTCACTAACCTTTTCAGGGTGTAGTTTTATGCCCTGGGCCAGTGAGGATGAGGATGAGGATTTGTTTTTTGAAGAAGATTTTGGAAAAGAATTCGAATCCGAGTTTGAAGGCGTCCCCGCCGCCAATAAAGATAAGGAAGACGATTTTTTCAAAGATGACCCGATGCTTGCACAAACGAAGCCGGTAAGAAAATCCCAATCCAAAACCGAATCCGTCCCGGTTTCACCGGACGAGGACAATTTTTTCCTTGATGTTCCCCAAAACAAACCTGCACCTGCCGCCCAGCCGAAACCCTCCCCGAAACCCGCGCCGGAACCGGCAAAAGCCTTTCAACAGGAAAGCGGTGTGATCAGTAACGGGGGAGGCTTCGTCAGTGTCGATCAAAAAACCGACCGTGAAGAGTTCAAAATGGATGTGGCCGCCCTACACAGCCAGCAAGCCGATCTGATGGTCCGGGTTCAGGAACTCCAGAAGATTGTCAGTAATCTGGAGCCGCGTCTGGCCGCCACTCAGCAACGGGTGGAGTCTTCGTTGCGGTCCGGTTCCGAAACGCCCAAGATTCAGGAAGACATCGTGTCCCTGAAAGAGGATATCGTCCGGTTGAAAAACGAAATCGCGTCTCTTAACAAAGCGCAGGCGCCTTCCGGGCAGGCCAAGATGACTCGGAAAATCAGGCCGCTGAAAGGATTTAAAAAATCCACAAAAACGACCGTGGAGTATGCCCAGGCTTTGGCCGCCTATAAGGCCGGCCGGTATGATGAATCGATTTTGTTGTTTCAGGAAATGAGCCTGAAGAATCCTCCCCAACACCTGAAGGACAATATTCTTTTCTGGATGGGTAATAATTATTTGAAACTGGATATGTATGATGATGCCATCATCCAGTTTCAAGCCGTGGTGAAACAGTATCCCAAAGGCAACAAGATCCACGATTCGCGTTACATGTTGGGAGTCAGCTATCAGAAAAAAGGCGACACGGGAAGAGCCCTGGATGCCCTCGAAGTGGCTTTGAAAGGCAACCCTCCCTCCGAGGTTCGCCAGAAGATTGAAAAGCATTTGATGGAAATCAAGTAACTCCGTTTTCCGATTCCTTTACTTTCCAACCTCAGGCGAAAGGCCTGACGCGTTTTATACTTTCCATGAAAGTGGCGCTGGTTCATGATTGGCTGACCGGTATGCGGGGCGGTGAGCGCTGTCTGGAGGTTTTTTGTGAATTGTTTCCGGAAGCCGACCTGTTTACCCTGTTTCATATTCCCGGGAGTGTTTCACCGCGGATCGAGTCCATGCGGATTCACACTTCTTTTTTACAGAGCCTGCCCGGAATCAAAAAGTTTTACCGCTATTATCTTCCTCTGATGCCGTGGGCCGTGGGTTCGTTTAATCTCATCGGTTACGATCTGGTATTGAGCAGCAGCCATTGCGTCGCCAAGGGAATTCGCCCTCCCGAGGGTGCCCGGCACATTTGCTACTGTTTCACGCCCATGCGGTATATCTGGGACCAGTTCGATACCTATTTTTCGGGTGAGGGCCGGTGGGCCCAATCCGTCCCTATGCGCCTTCTGCGTCCTCTATTGAAAACCTGGGATATCCGGTCCAGCCGCGGAGTCCATCAGTTCATCGCCATTTCCCGGCATATTCAAGGAAAGATAAAGGATTATTATCAAAGAGAATCGACGGTGATCACCCCGCCGGTGGACACCCGTTTTTATTCGCCGACCGGCGAGTCCCGGGAAGATTTTTTTCTCATCGCGGGGGCTTTATCCCCTTATAAACGCGTTGATTTAGCAGTTGAAGCCTTCAATGAATTAGGATATCCTTTGAAAATAATAGGCCGGGGCCCGGAACAATCCCATCTCCAAAAAAAAGCGGCTTCTCATATCAAGTTTTTAGGGTGGGTGAACGATGAACAGGTCCGGTCCCATTATGCCCGGTGCCGGGCATTGGTGTTTCCCGGGGAGGAGGATTTCGGAATTGTCCCTCTGGAAGCCCAGGCCATGGGGTGTCCGATCATAGCTCTCGGCAAAGGCGGGGTGCTGGAAACGGTGATCCCTGAAGCCGGTTCATGGAAGCCCCGGACCGGTATCCCGGAAGACAAGACCCGGGAACCCACAGGATTGTTTTTTTACAAAGCGGAAAAAGACGACCTTTGCCGGGCGGTTGAAACTTTTACAACCGTCGAATCCCGGTTCAATTCGCATACCATCCGAGAACACGCCCTGAAATTCGATCTGGATCAGTTCAAATACCGGATCCGGATATTTATTCAGGAGTATTTGAAGAAATCTCATGCTGAAAAAATATAGCCAGCTGTTTCTATCCGCTCTGATTATTTCCGATAGCCTGGTTATTCTTTCCTCCTGGATTGGAGCCTATTACGTACGGTTCCATTCCGGCTGGATCCCGTTAACCGAGGGGATCCCTTCTTTCCAGCATTACCAGAATTTATTGATCCCGGTATGGACGAAAAAGGATGATGACCGCCGAACCCGGCTGGGCGTTGTGCTTCGGAAAACCAGCCTGGATGAGTTGCCGCAGTTTTACAACGTGTTTGCCGGGGACATGAGCATGGTCGGCCCCCGTCCGGAACGGCCGATGTTTGTCGAAGATTTTAAAAAGTCGGTTCCCCAATACATGTTGCGCCTGAAAATGAAAGCCGGAATAACCGGTTGGGCCCAGGTCAACGGGTGGCGGGGCAATACCAGCGTGGAAAAAAGGATCGAGCACGACCTGTATTACATCCGACACTGGTCCTTGTTTTTTGACATCAAGATTTTAATTAAAACCCTGTGGAACGGGTTGATCAACCGGCATGCCTATTGAACCCCGGGCGGTCGCGATTATTCCAGCGCGTTGGGCATCCACCCGGTTTCCGGGCAAACCCCTGGCACAACTTCAAAACAAACCCATGATTCAATGGGTGGTGGAACAGGCTCAAAAGGCCTCCCGCATATCGGAAGTCATTGTGGCGACGGATGATGTCCGGATCGTGGAAGCGGTGAACGGGTTCGGCGGAAAGGCGGTCATGACTTCACCCGATCATACCACCGGGTCGGATCGCATTGCGGAGGTGGCATCCGGGCTGAAGTGTGATATTGTAGTGAATGTTCAGGGGGATGAGCCACTCATTCCTCCTCAAAATATCGATCAGGTGGTCGATACCTTGGAAAAGGATCCTTCCCTGAACGTGGCCACCTTGATGATGGCCATTCACGATCCGGATGAAATCGGCGATCCCCATGTGGTCAAGGTGGTTGCCGATCAAAAGGGAAGAGCGCTCTACTTCTCCCGGTCTCCCATTCCTTTTCACCGGGATGAGTGGAAAAGTGGATCACCGGAGGATCTATCCAAATCCATAGACAAGGGGATGGCGCAGGTTTACAAGCATATCGGTCTGTATGCTTATACACGGTCGTTTTTGTTGGAATTGCCGCGGATGGCGCCCACCCCGCTCGAGCAGTTGGAAAAGCTGGAACAACTGCGAATTCTTGAGCATGGCATTCCCATCCAGGTAGGGATTACGGAACAGCAATCCATGGGGGTGGATCATATTGAAGACCTGGAGCGGGTCGAAAGGTTCCTTGAAAAACAGAATCAGGATTAATCTGTTTAACTGCGGCGGTTGAGGTTCAGGTGTGGCCAAAAAACATAACGGCAAAAAAGTAAAATATATTTTCGTAACCGGGGGCGTGCTGTCCTCGCTGGGCAAGGGGATCGCCGCCGCATCCCTCGGCAGTCTCCTGGAATGCAGTGGATTAAAAATCACCCTGCTGAAACTCGATCCCTATATCAACGTCGACCCGGGAACCATGAACCCGTTTCAACACGGGGAAGTGTATGTCACCGATGACGGCGCGGAGACCGATCTGGATCTCGGCCATTACGAACGGTTCACCCATGCTCGGATGGGCAAGATCAATAATGTGACCGCCGGCCGCATTTACAACGATGTGATCGGAAAAGAACGCCGGGGCGAGTATCTGGGAGCGACCGTACAGGTAATTCCCCACATCACCGATGAAATCAAATCACGCATCCGGGCGGTAAGCGAGGGCGTGGACGTGGTCATTTGTGAAATCGGCGGTACCGTAGGAGATATCGAAAGCCTGCCTTTTCTGGAGGCGATCCGGCAGTTTCGTTTCGACAACAATCCCAAAAATGTGATTTACGTCCACCTGACCCTCCTCCCCTACATCAAAACCGCCGATGAACTGAAAACCAAACCCACCCAGCACAGCGTGCAGAAGTTGAGGGAAATCGGTATTCAGCCGGATATTCTGCTGTGCCGCACCGAACGGCAGGTTTCCAAGGACATTAAAAGCAAAATCGCCTTGTTTTGTAATCTCGCTGTGGATTCGGTGATTACCGCCATAGACGCCCAATCCATTTACCAGGTGCCGCTCAACCTGCATCAGGAAGGTTTGAGCCGAATCATTCTCGAAAAACTGGGCATGCCCGGAGTCCAACCCGACCTCAGCCAGTGGGAAACCATCAATAAATATCTGGAAGCGCCGCAAGGCGAAGTCGATATCGCGATTGTCGGGAAATATATCGAGCTCAAGGAATCCTACAAAAGCCTGATAGAGGCCCTGGTCCATGGTGGCGTGAGCAACCGGGTGAAGGTCAATTTGAAATGGGTGTCCGCCGAGGATTTGGAGAAAGAAAACGGGAACGAACTTTTAAAGGAATGCGATGGCGTTCTGGTGCCGGGAGGTTTCGGCGACCGGGGATTTGAGGGCAAGGTGAAAGCGGCGGGATTTGCCCGCGAGAACAAAGTGCCTTACCTGGGAATCTGCCTGGGCATGCATTCGGCGGTGGTCGACTTTGCCCGGAGCGTGGCCAAGCTCAACGATGCGGACAGCGCCGAATTCAGGCCGGATACGCCTCATCCCATCATCGACCTGATGCCCGATCAGGAGGTCAACGGCAACAAAGGCGGTACCATGCGCCTGGGCGAGTATCCCTGCCAGTTGCGGAAGGGGTCCCTTGCCTTTGCCGCGTATGGCGACCGGGAAATCAACGAACGCCACCGCCACCGTTACGAATTCAACAACAAATACCGGTTTCAGCTGGAAGAGGCAGGAATGAAAATCAGCGGAATCTCACCCAGCGGCAACCTGGTTGAAATCATCGAACTGGCCGACCACCCCTGGTTTCTCGCCGGACAATTTCATCCGGAATTCAAATCCACCCCCATGGAACCCCATCCCTTGTTCCGCGAATTTATATCCCATTCTCTGCAGTACCGCACCACCCGTTAATTGGACCCCATCGGAACGCTAACCACAATTCCGCCAATCACGTCGTACAGTTTGAAATCGTGCTTGGGACTTTTGGGGTGTGCGTTGTGACAGGTCACGCACGCCGGGGTCACCGCGATATCGGGATACACCGCCTGGAAAAATGACCGGTTTCCCACTTGAATGCTGCCAATATAGGGCCGGAAAGGTTGAGCCGCCACCGCTTCCAGTCCCAGGTGTTCGAATCGATTGGCGGCTCCATTGTGCGGGTTGATCGGCCAAAGGCTGATCAGTTTGTAATCCAGCCCCATCCGCATGTTCTTGATCAGGTCGGAAGCATTGAGTAAAAATTGCGCCGGCAGTAACAGGGTGTTTTCCTCCCACCAGTTTTCGGATGCGTAGATAATGTTTTTCTTTTGCAGGCGATTGACGATGTGCTTGGCATAAACCGTGCGGTCCGCTTCCAGAATCGCATGCACATAATCCGCCACCACCGCCGGAGCGACTTTGTAATTCTTTAATGACAATCCTTTTTTCGGTTTGGAAATGGGAAAGGAAATATGAATGCCGCCCATGACATCGCCCCGCTTGAAGTCTTTTTTCGGACTCCGGGGATGGTTGTTGTGGCACCGCACACAGCCTTTGGTGACCGCCAAATCCGGATACACGGCGTTGAACAGGATCTCGCCGTTTTTCTTAACCGACCACACATACGGTTGGCCGGGTTTTTTCGCCACTTTTTTTAAGCCGACTCGTTCCTGTTTGGATTTTGGGGCATTTTTTTTATTGATCGGCCACAGACTCATCAAGCGGTACCGAATGCCCAGGTTTTTTGAATTGACGATTTTGGAGGAAACCATCAGAAATTGCGCCGGGAGAGGCAGGGTGTTTTCCTCCTTCCATCTTTCGGTGGCTTTCAGCGAAACCGTTTCGCCCAGGCGTTCCACAATGTATTGCGAGTAAATGGTCCGGTTGGCCTCGATGACCGCATGAATATATTCCGCCGCACGCAGGGCGGGTATATGGCCTTTTTCGCCAAGGGTATGTGCCGCGGTGGGAGCCAGGAATAGCCCGGAAATTAAAATCAGAAAAGAGGGCAGGGAAATGAAAAAAAACTTTAATTTGAGCATGCCGATACCTCCTCCGTTTCTCCGGATGAGATTTCTGAACTGAGCCGTAGGCTTATTTATATCTGTTTTGGGATTAAAATGAAAGTCTAAATTAATGGGTGAATTATTCCCGGGCCAGGCCTTTGATCACGTCCAATTTACCGATAATCCCCAAAATGGTTTTGCCTTCCACCACCGGTATGGAATGCACGCTTTTTTCGGCCATGAGCGAGCCCACCTCATGGATCCCGGTATCCGGGGAAACCGTCACCACCTTCTTCGTATAAATATCCTCGACCCGGGTTGCGTTGTAACGCTTCACTTCCTCTTCAAACTTTTTGCCGCTTTCGAGATAAATAACCGCATCGAATAATGCGATCACCGTGGGAATATGAAGATTTTTGCTTTGTTCGATCAGATTTTTTTCCGTCACGATACCGGTCAACTGTCCGGCCTCATCCACCACCGGAAATCCGTTGACCCTGTGCTTGATAAATAAATCGGACAACTCCTTGATAGACGTTTCCTTGGTGACGGTGAGCACCTTGTCCGTCATGATTTCTTTTGCCGTAATCATTCGCAACCTCGCGCCTTTCAGTAAACTATTAATCGGGTGGATTCGGGGGGTTGTTGGGAAGGGAATGCGTTTCCCGGGAACCGAAAAATCCCAACAAGCGCTCCCCGAATGTGGTCAGCTTTTCGTTGATTTTGTTCAAGGTTCTGAACGGAATTTCCTTTTGGGTTTTATAACCGACATAGAGGGTCAGAATCAACAAAATGATGTTGGGAATCCATACCGAAAAGTATGGATTGATCCTGTCGGCACGCCCGAAATTCTGGAGAAGGACCAGGCTGACGTAATACATCAATATGATACAGGTTGCAAAAACAAATCCGCCGGATTTTCCCGACCGGCGGGAGGTGATGCCCAGAGGAACTCCAATTATTCCAAACAGGATACACGTGAGTGGGATGGAAAACCGTTTGCTCAGTTCGACCTCTTCCAGATGATCGTGCCAATTTCTTTTCTTGTTGAACTTGATCCGTTGCTTCAGTTCGGAAACCGACATTTCCCTGGGTTTCAGGATTTGTTGTTGTTTGAGTTGATCGGTTCCAGGAATTTCCAGAGTCAGGTTGTAACGGTCAAACTTCATGATCTGGTAATCCTCTCCCTGTTTGGACAAATCGTGGATGGATCCGTTTCTCAATTGCAGTTGGATTCTCAAGTTGGCCTGGTCGGTCAGGATATACCCCTGTTCGGAAAGAATGATTTTGGTCGACCCTTTGAAGGAGCTGTCCGCGATGAACATTCCTCTGAAGGCGTTCGGCCCCTTTTTTTCTTTAACCATCAGGACCAGGTTGTCGAAATCCTGATTGAAGACGTTGGGTTTGATGTCGATGTTGGCGCGGGTTTTCACGATATCGAAGATCATTTTCTTCAGCGCCTGATTGCCCAGAGGGAGCGCATAAAAAATGATGGCGTTGGTGATCAGATACGCGATAAAGGAAAACAGCAGGACCGGACGCAGAAGATAGGTAAAACTCCAGCCGGAGGATTTCATGACCACGAATTCGTTTTCCGCGGAAAACTGATTGAACGTCATCACCGACGCCACCAAAACGCTGATCGGAATGGTGATGGACAGGAAGATGGGGGAAATATAGAGCACCATCCGCCCCACCTCGAGCATCGTCAAACCCCGGTTGAGCATCAGGTCCGTCATGAACATCGCCTTGTCGAGAAACATGACCATGGTGAGAAACATGGTGCTCAAGGCGAAAATTTTAAGCATTTCGGTAAAAATATAGCGGTGGATGATTTTCATGAATGCTGGTAGAATTCGCGTGGCTGGAATCCCCGTCCGATTCAAGGGACCGGGAGAGTTTTAAAAACCTCAATGGGTTTATCGAAACATTATACTATCTATTCACCCGCTCCGGTTCAGGAAAATAGTGTTGAAAAAATCCCCGGTAGCCACTTCCTCCCGCAACAGGCTTCCCGCCTGGTTGAAAGCACCGTTGCCCTCGGGAGAGTCTTTTTTCCGCCTGCGTTCCCTGGTTCGCCACCACCGTCTGCATACCGTATGCGAATCCGCTTCCTGCCCCAATATCGGCGAGTGCTGGG
>CAYPKH010000003.1:0-20260 GCA_964411245.1 uncultured Nitrospina sp. | reverse complement strand
CATGAATTTCTGTCCGGTCATGACGTCTACCGCATCCGCACCGCCGACACCGATGGCGATCATGCCCATGCCGCCGGCATTCGGCGTATGGGAGTCGGTACCGATCATCAGGGTTCCCGGCACGGCATAGTTTTCGAACACCACCTGGTGGATGATCCCGGAGCCGGGTTTCCAGAATCCCATGCCGTACTTCATGCACGCGGACTGCAGAAAATCGTACACTTCCTTGTTGTTTTTAATAGCCGCTTTGAGGTCCACATCGGAACCGGTGTGTGCTTGGATCAAATGGTCGCAGTGTACGGTGGTGGGAACCGCAACTTTGGACATTTTGGCGGACATGAATTGTAAAATAGCCATCTGTGCTGTGGCGTCCTGCATGGCCACACGGTCGGCATTCAAAAAGATATCGGATTTTCCCCGTTCCAGTTTAGAAAAGTCTGTATCAGGATCCATATGGGAATAAAGAATCTTCTCCACGATGGTTAGTTTTCTACCCAGATTACTGCGGGCGGCGCTCAGGGATTTATCCATGGATTGAAACAATTTTTCAATAGGCGCTGGATCCAGTAACATTGAATCCTCCTTACACGATAATTTTTTTGTTGATATAATGGCCCCTCACCCCTTAAATAGCGTGCGGGTTGGGGAAGATGAGTTACATAGCCAGATTGGAAAGGGCTAATTTTGCCATGAAACTCTTCAAAATTCAAATATTTTTAGGATCAAGCTCCCGGCCTGGTATTTTTTTAAATTTAATATATTCAATAAGTTATCAAAATTTGCTTAAAGAGAACTATGGATTCTGTTTTTGATTCATCCGAATTCAACACCAACCTGTTTTTCCCCCGGCCGGACCTTCTGGCGCCTCCGGAAGGGACGGATGAAATCTACGTGGAGGTGGAGCCGGAGGTTCATGTTCACCTGCGGCGTCATCCTTCACCCCATGCCCGGTTCTCCCTGCTGTTTTTTCATGGCAACGGTGAGATCGCCTCGGATTACGACGAACTGTCCAAGGCCTTCGCGTATCTGGGAGCGGAGTTTGTGGTCTGCGATTACCGGGGTTACGGCCGGAGCAGCGGCTATCCGACTCTGAGAACGGCGTTGCAGGACGCCGACCGCATCTACCAAACCCTGAAACATGACGGGAAGTTGCTGGATACCGTGTGTGTCATGGGGCGGTCCCTGGGAAGCGCATCGGCCATCGACTTGTGCGCCCGTTATCCGGAAATTGATTGTTGTGTGATCGAAAGCGGCTATGCCGATCCCATCCCGCTGGTAAAGCGTCGGGGCCTGCGCATCGACCGGATGACGCCTGAAGAGGATGCCTTGTTCAACAACAGCCGGAAAATCAAAAAAGTGACCTGCCCCCTGCTGATCATGCACGGGGAGGATGATGAGTTGATCGTTCCCGATGAAGCCCAATTAAATTACGAACTGGCGGGGTCGGTATCAAAAACCTTGCAGATTCTGGAAGGGGTAGGGCACAATGACATCCTGATGGCCCCGGAAAACGCCTATTTCAAATGCCTGCACCGGTTTTTTGAGAAAGTGCTTATTAAGTGAAAGACCGTGATTCCCTGGTTGCACAGGGTTGGGAGTGTTCATGACCAAAAAGTTTTACAACATCGAAGGAATTATCCGGAACGGTTTCAAGTTGAGCCGGAATTATGAAACCCTGGATTTCAACTTCACCAAACTGGGGGATGCGGGTGTCGCCGCTCTGGCGCAATCCAAATCCGTCCGCCGGCTGAAACGGCTGATCATTCCCGTGCAGAAACTGGGGCCGGAAAGCGCGAAGGCCATTGCCGAATCGGTTCCTCTGCAGAATCTCCAGTATCTCAAGTTATATAAAAATAAAATCGGGGATGAAGGGGTCAAGTATTTTGCCGAATCCCAAAAACTGAACGGGTTGAAATCCCTGCGGCTGGCCTGGAACGAAATTTCCCAACAAGGCGCCCGGTATATCGCCGATTCCAGGAATTTTCAGTCGTTGACCAGCCTGGTGTTGTCCCAAAACAAGCTGGGGGATGACGGGGTCAAGGCCCTGGCGGAAACCAAAAATCTGCCCAACCTGGAGTTACTGGACCTCAAGAAAAACGGCATCACCGATGAGGGAGCCATTGCTCTTTCTAAAAGCCCGAACTTCGTTACCCTGCAGAGCATCGACCTGACTGAAAATCAATTGACCGAAAAAGGCAAGGAAGCGATTGGCGGATTCCTGATTCTCAACCTGATCCGCAAGCGGCTGAGCGAAGACGGCGAAGTCCTTGATCTCAGCAAACTCAATCTGGGTGACATGCAGGCCAAAATCATCGCGGATTACGAAGGGCTGAACAATCTGAAGAAACTTTACCTCGAACTCAACCATATCACCACCGAGGGAGTGGGACATCTTGCCGAGTCACCCCACTTGAAAAACCTGACTCTGCTGTCCCTGGACCGCAACGAGATCGGTGATGAGGGTATTAAATGGATCGTCCAGTCGGAGAATTTTGCCCATCTCGAAACCCTCATGGTCGAGAACAATGAAATCACCAACGAGGGACTGCTGGCCATTGCGGAGTCGGAAATGATGTCCAACCTGCTCCGGTTGTATATCGAAAACAATTCTTACGATGAAGAGGGTTGGGAGGCGTTGAAGGAATCGGAATTTCTCCAGGATCTCGAATACCCGGTGTTCGAGCGGGAGGAAGAGGAGGAAGAAGAGGAAGAGGAAGAAGAAGAGGAATTCGAAGATATCGAGGAAGAGGAAGAGGAAGAAGAAGAGGAAACCATCGAGGACGACGAATACACTCAGTAACCATTCACCGTCTCATTCCCAGCTACCACGAAGTCACCCACAATTCTTTCGAAGGCCGCATTCTGAAGACTTCTCCCACCCGTTTGGAAAATTCCTCTTGAGTGTACGATTTGTTGTAATCGTCGGCTTCAAACCGGAAGGGATTCCAGGAAAGGACCAGCCGTTCGACAAACATATCGTCGAGAGGAACATGGTTGATCTTGCGGATGATCCCGGTATCCGAGTCCACCAGGATGGCGGCCATGGAACATTTCTCTTTGGCATACAGCGCTTCGGAGAATCCCGGAGCCTCCTTTTCCATCTGGGCGGGATTGCAGGGGGCCTCCAGAATCCAGTCCTCGCTGCCGACGGCGAAAATGGGGATGGAGGGAAACTCGGATTCCGTTACCAGTTTGGCCCGCCATTTGCCCCCCCAGGCCTCTATTTGTTGGTTGGAGGGGCTGGGAACCGCCCCGATCAATAACAGGTCGCCATTGGGGGAGATGGACAACCCGCCGCCAGTACCCTCCACTTGGATGGGGCATTCTTGGCCTTCTTCAAACGCTATAATCTTTTCTGTCATGGTTCCTAATCCGAAATTAGATTTCAAGGGTCCGTGATCCGCTATTGTCCACAAACCCGTTGGCCTCTGTCAATACTTTAATTCAACCCCGGAAATGGCCTTGAGGTCGGCCTTTGCTTCAGTTATGCTAGCGCCTCTTCTCTGGGGAAAAACCATATAAACACAAATCGATCGCGATGAAAACCACATTGATAGGCCACGCCTGCCTTTTGTTTGAATCGAAGGAAACCACCCTGCTGTCGGATCCCTGTCTGTTCAGCCTGCATTTCGAGGAGCTCAATTATTATTTTCCACCTGTGGAAATCCACCGGGACAAATTTCCACGGCCGGATGCCGTGTATCTGTCCCACCGCCACCAGGACCATTTTGATATCCGCACCCTGGCTTACCTGCCCAAGGACCTGAAAATTTTGTGCCCGGACGATCCGGTCATGCTGGAATGTTTGCAGGAGTTAGAATATCGGGACGTGACCGTGGTGAAGGATTTTGAGGCGATCCAAGTCAAAAACCTGACCTTGATTCCGACCCATTCGCTGACCCAGGATTATTATCCGGAGCATGGGCTGATCCTTCAGGACGGCGAGGTCCAGATCTGGAATCAGGTGGATACCATTGTTTCCCCGGAGATCATTCAATACATCAACCGCATCTGCGGCCGGGTGGACTTTGCTCACATGCGGTTCGCACCACTTCTGGAGCAGAATTTTACTTTCAACAAGGCCTCCATTTTACCGTTCGAGGAATACAGTTCCTTTCTCAAGGTCGCCGGGGCGCTGTCTCCGAAATTCGCCGTGCCCGGGTCGGCAGGAGAGCATTTTTACGGCGGGGCGGAGTTTCTCAACCATTTCGTGTTTCCGACCACCCAGGAGCAGTTCATCATGGATCTGGAAGCGTTTGCCCCGGAAATCCGCTCCAGCACGTTTTTTCCCGGCGATGTGGCGGAGATCGGCGCCCAGGGAGTCCAGATTCACCGGCAGAAAACGGACCTGGTGGATCGGATGGAAGACGATAAGTTCCGCGTCGCATTCAATCCCCTGTATGAAGTGCCGCGCATCCGCACGCTAACCGAAGATCCCGGACGACGCCAAAAAGAAAAGGAGGCGGTCACGCAGTTCATCGAGGACGGCCCGTTTTTGGACAAGCTGGCGCAAACCGAGGTGATGGCGGCCTTTCAGCATTGGGGCATCGGGTACCGTCTGGAAGTATTCGACGAGGACCAATCGGATGTCTGGAGTATCGACTTCAGCCGAGCCCCGGCGGTTCAAAAAGGCTATTTCGGGCGGGTCCACCTTTACGAGGGAATCGGCTATTCCGAGTTTTACCGGCTGATCCAAGGGGAAACCAACTGGGATTTCGTCGGTGCCTCGGGCCAGTACCGGACCTTTCACAATGTGTACCGGGTGGACCGGGGCAAATTCGAGTGCTATCCACAGGAGAAAAAATTCCCCCAGCCGCTCGCGGAGGTGTTTCCGTCCAAGCGGGAAATGGACCGCGAAAAATATATGAAAGACGTCCGCCGCTGGAAAGGGCAATTTGATGAGGCAGGCCCGGCCAAAATGATTGATAATAATTGACAGGTTTCGTTGAACTCAGTAAACTTCAACGGTTACACTTCATTTCGCACAAGGCGGTATAGCTCAGCTGGTTAGAGCGCACGGCTCATATCCGTGGTGTCCGGGGTTCAAGTCCCTGTACCGCCACCATATTCCGGACTTGGATTTCAGGATCCAAGTCCTTTTTTTCGTCCTCCCGTCCAGGACCCTTCTTAACAATTAAAAACGGGTTTTTAGAACTGCCGGATCATCAGTTTAAAAAAGCCAATAGCGGATTCCAAAGCGGACTTCGTGCGACTTGATATCCGAATTCTCCACAAAATCGACGCCACCGGGAAGCGTAAACTCCGCATCGGTAATCGTATCAAAATACCGGTATTCTCCCGTCAGGGACCATTTTTCTGTAAGGTTGAACGCGGCACCCGCTATCAGTTGATACGAGTAAACCGTGTCGTCGTCGTCCACTACCAGCATACCGTCCAATTTCTTTAGGTTTAAAGAAAGCGTGCCATATCCCACTCCGACCCCGACATAAGGCGTCACCACTCCAAAAAAATCCATTTCATAATAGCCGTTTAAAAAAATATTCAGCATGCTCAAACTGCCATCCGCCCCTTCAGGGCCACCCGCACCAATGAATTTTTCATTAGGGTTGTAACGATAAGCCGCTTCAACTTCCGCTCGTAGACTGCCGAATTTAACTCCCACCGCCAGAGCCGTATTAACGCCATTTTGAGTATTCAATTCAAAATTGTCGTTGGGATCATTGGGGTTTTCATTATCCGACGTGGGTTGAGTGCTGAACCCGGCTTGGGCGGCGAAATATAAAGTGTCGGCCTGAGCCTCCACGCTGACTAATAAAATCAACAAACATAAAATCCCGGACAAATGTCTTTTCATAACGGCTCCTGGAAAGATGCGCTGAACCATGGAACAAAAACGAAATAACCTATTTACATTCAATAGGTTAATCAGTTGTCAATAATTTGTCAACGGCTACTCCGGTCCACCTAGTTGATGGTTGACAAATAAGCGGCCTTCCATAAAATGAGAATTATTCTCATTTATACGAATTTTGGTCTTTAATTGGATATTTTTCCATGGATTCACCTTCCAGTCCCGACGAGGAAATCATCTGCCAGTGTTTTCTGGTTTCGGACGAGACCATCAAGGGGCATATCAAAGAAGGAAATCTAAGGGAAATAGAAAAGGTCACCGCGGCCTGCGGCGCCGGGGGCGGGTGCCAGTCATGCCACATGTTGATTCAATTGTTCATCGACCAGCACCACAATTCAGGGAAATCCCAACCCTCAAAGCCAGAAAAATCCGACGGCGGCATTAAAAAACGCGGCATATTCAGTAAAATGTTTTCCCGCTTTTAACGGTCCCTGCAGAAAGGAACTTGATGAAAGTCGCTTACTTCGATTGCCATTCCGGTATCAGCGGGGACATGATTCTGGGAGCGCTGGTGGATGCCGGGGTGGACCTCAAAATCATCCGCAAGGGGTTGGCTGCTCTCGGACTTAAAGGGTACACATTAAAATCCCGGCGCGTCAAACGTGGCTTGTTCGGCGGAACCAAGGTCGATGTGGTCCTTTCTGCCAAAGCGCACACCCATTCGCGCACCTTCTCCAATATTGAAAAACTGCTGAAACGGTCCCAACTGCCGAAAGCGGTGATCGAGGATTCCACCGAGATTTTTCTGAGACTGGCCCGTGCGGAGGCCCGGGTGCATCGCACCACCCTCGATAAAATTCATTTTCATGAAGTCGGGGCGGTCGACTCCATTGTCGATATCGTCGGCGGTGTCCTCGGCCTGCGGGAACTCGAGGTCCGGCGGGTTCTGTCCTCCCCTTTAAATACCGGCGAGGGAACCGTGGAAAGCGAACATGGCGTCCTGCCGGTTCCGGCTCCGGCCACGCTGGAGTTGCTGAAAGGCATTCCCTGTTACTCGAACGGAATTCCTTATGAACTGACCACGCCCACCGGGGCGGCGCTGATCGGATTCTGGGCCGAAGCGTTTCAATCCCTGCCGTTGATGACAATTCAGCGATCCGGCTACGGCGCCGGAAGTCACGTGATCCAGGAACAGGCTAACCTTCTGAGAATCATGGTCGGGGAGATGGCTGAAAAAAGTGCCGGCCAAGTGGTTCTGGTGGAAACCAACATCGACGACATGAATCCGGAATTCTACGATCACATCATGGACACCCTGTTTGCCGCCGGCGCCCTGGATGTGTATTACACTTCAGTCATGATGAAGAAAAACCGTCCTGCGGTGAAGATCTCCGTATTGGTCCCGCCCGCCAAACGGGATGCCGTGGCGCGCATCCTGCTGACCGAAACCTCCACCTTCGGTATCCGTTTCACTGAAATGGACCGGATCATTCTCGACCGGCAAACCATGGAGGTGGCGACGCCTTACGGTAAGGTTGCGGTGAAGGTGGGGAGTCTGGACGGCGAGGTGGTGCGGTGTTCGCCGGAATACGAAACCTGCAAACAAATTGCCCGCAAAAGGAAGATCCCGGTTAAAAAGATTTACGATACAATTCAGCGTCTGGCGGAAAAAAAACTGGGGGGTGGAAAATAGGGGCGGGCCGGGAGTGGACTACACTCCCATTTTTTTCAGACACTCCTCATAATGCTTTTGATACATGATGTCCCATTCGGGAGTGCCTTCGCGGATTTTTTTCTCTTTGTAAGAAGCGATGATTTTGCGGGCCTCGGTGTCGGCTTTCTCATCGAGTTTCAATTCTTCCATCATGACGTGTGCGATTTCCAGACGCACGTCATTCAAATCCATCTTGTAATCCAGATCTTCCCGTTCTTCGAAATCGTTCACAATCAGACTGCTGATATGGTTGACTTTGTCCCGGCTCAGTTTCATGGCGATGGCCTAAAGAATGAGATTCCGTTCGCGCGCCAGTTTGGTTTTCACCATTTGAAAGACCCGGCCGTAATCCATCATATCCCGTTCATATTCCTGGGTGCGGGAATCGATCAGCATTTTGACCTCTTCGTTCAACTGGTCTTCCACCATTAAATCCTGGGTGATGATCTCGTTGATGATAGCCTCCAGTTTTTCAGAACGGTCCTCCCAAACCAGAAAGTCCCCGTCGATCAGGGCCGCGACGACCTTTTTGGCGATGCGTTCAACCAGTTCTCTTTGAATTCTCATCGAAGTTTATTGTGTCCGGTCATTGAGAGAGCGGGAGACGGGGCTCGAACCCGCGACATTCAGCTTGGGAAGCTGACACTCTACCAGCTGAGTTACTCCCGCGTCGTTCACAGGTTATCCTTTTCCCAAAATCATGATCAGGTAATCCGAGGAGGTATGGATTTCCAGAATTTCCAGCCCCTTGCCGCGAATTTCCTGGATCGCGTTATCCATCATTTTTTCGATAGCCTCAACGCTCTCTTCATTGATATTGAGTACCTTGACCCCGGTGATTTTCTCCCCGTCTAAGCTCATTCCAGTTCCCTTGGATAGACCCAACCCATTGGTTTTAAAAACCTTGTTTAAGTCCTGCCGGGTTTGAAGAAAGAACATTCCCTTCACCCGGGTACAGCGGGGCATTATCTAACATTTCAAATACTTAATCAAATATTATAATTTTTTGCTGATAATCCTATAAGCCGGAAGAACTTTTCAGGTTCCAAACCGGGTATTGTAATCAACCCGGTATTTGAGTAAGATGGTTCTCCCATTGATATTTAAGGCGTTGAATACGGAATCGTGCCTCTCCACTCGGTATTTGTTTGTTGCATTTTAAATTGAAAGACTGACCCCGGGGCCCTTTGTTTGAAGGGCCTTGTGTTTAATCGGAAACCCTGCATGGCCCAGCACCTGAAATTTACTGAGAAAGTTCCCATCTCGGCCCATCTGATCGAGCTGAAGGACCGCATGATTAAGGTCTTTATCGTGTTGGCCTTCTTTTTCGGGTTATGTTTTTATTTCAAGGAATTCCTGCTGTTCTGGCTGGAAGACCCCTTGCCTGACAAATACAAAGGCAATCTTATCTTCATCAGTCCGACGGAACCCTTTTTCGCGCATATGAAAGTGTCCTTCATGGGATCGCTTTTTATTTCCATGCCTTATATCCTGTATCACATCTGGTTTTTCATTTCCCCGGGACTCAAGGTCAAAGAAAAAAAGGTCACCATGATGTTCGTTTTATTTGGGACTCTTTTTTTCCTGTTTGGCGGGGCGTTCTGTTATTTCCTGGTTCTGCCGCTGGGTTTGAAATTCCTGATCGGTTACGGAGTCGATTGGTACAACATGCAGGTCACCATTAAACTGTATTTCAGTTTTGTGGTGAAACTGATCCTGGCGTTCGCGTTTGCTTTCCAGACACCGTTGATCATGGTTTTGCTGACCAAATTCGGCCTCATCAACACCATCAAAATGCGGATGTACCGCAAATGGGCGTTCCTCGGTGCGTTTGGCCTTGCCTCCGTGCTCACCCCTCCAGATATTATCACCCAGGTGCTTCTGGGCTTTCCCCTGTATCTGCTCTATGAATTCGGTGCTCTGGTGTCTGCATTTTTTGAAGACCCCAAACAAAGAGAAAAGGTGCTCAAACAAATGCAGTTGGAGAAGGAAATGAAGCGGGCCAAGAAGGAAGCCGCCATGAAGGCTTCCAGCATCAGGAAGAAGGTCAAGAAGACCATCAAGCCCAAAAAGAAGGCGGGCTGATCTCCTTTCCGTTTACCCCTAGAACAAAAAACCCAACAGGGTGAATACCCTCGGATAGTGGTGGGTCAACAGCCAGCCCGCGGTGTGGCAGGCAATTTGGAATGTCAGGGGGGCGATCAGCGAGCCGGTCATAAAATAAAGTCCGGATGCGGTCAGGCCCAGTAAAAACAGGCCCAGCTGTAAATCGAAATGCACCAGTGTGAAAATGACCCCGCCCAGGTAAATGGCGAGAGACGGTTTGGTGGCGCGAAAGAGCGCCTGGAGCAGATACCCCGTTAAAAACAACTGCTCCACCAGGGCCATGCCGGTTATGGTTCCGAAATAGACGACCAAAGAAATCGTGTTCCCCAATCCGTCCAAAATTCTTTTTTCCGCCCCGGCGAACAATTCCGTCCGTCCCAAACCCGACGCTTCGATCAACAGATCCAACAGGGGCACCGTTGCTATGATCAGCCCGCCCGCCAATCCTCCCAGCATCAGATTTTGCTTCCAGTGTTCATGATGCAATCCCAGTTGCTCCCACGTGGCCTTTTTGAAAAGAACCAGAAACAGGATCACCAAACCGTATGCCGTTGGATAAAGATAGGGAGCCCAACGGGTTGAGCCGGGGGAGATTATAAAAACCAGTGGGAACAGCAGGGCCAGTGTGACGACTGGTCCTTTCAAACCCCAAGTTCCTTTAAAAACGCTTCTTTTGAGCATGAAGGCCGCCGATCGATATGCAGGATCGGTTTGCGGGAAACAATTTCCCCATTCGTGATACTATGCTGGGTTTTAATATACAGGAAAATCCGTTGGAGGTTGTATGGGGGACCTGGGAGTATCCGTCTGGAAGGAACAGGGGATGTCGGATGCCGAGATTTGCAAAAAAATCGAGCTGTCCAAGCATAACCTGGTGAATGCGGATCTGAGTGAAGCCCGGATCAAGGGAGCCAACCTCTCGCAGGGCAATCTCATGCGGGCCATTTTGCAAAAAGCGGATCTTTCGGAAGTGGATTTCCGTGGCGCGGACATGATGGGAACCCTTTTTGACAATAGTGATTTGACCGGCGCGCTTTTTACCGGCAGCCATATGACCCAGGCGGTGTTCAATGATGCACGGCTCGACAGGGCCGATCTGAGCGGCACCAATCTCGCCAACAGCGTTTTCAAATGGACAAAAATGGCCGGCACCATCTTCACCAAAGCCATTATGACCCAAGCCGTATTCACAGGATCGCAGTCGGACCAGACTCAATTCATCAAAGCCGATCTGACGCACAGTAATTTCCGGGAGGCGGTGATAAAAGGCACAAAATTCAATTACGCCAAATGCATCCGCGCGGATTTCCGCGAAACGGAAATTGAAGGAAGCGATTTTTCCCAAGCCAACCTCGGGCAGACCGATTTCAGCGTGTCCACCATTTCCAAAACTCAATTCACCGGCGCCAATTTGAGCCAGTCCAATTTCACCAGCACCGAATTGGAGGACGTGCATTTTACCGATGCCGATCTGGAGCAGGCGGATTTTACCGATGTGGATTTGCAGGGGGTGAATTTCAAAAATGCCCGGTTGGCGGGGGCGAACCTCGAGAAAACCGTTAACCTGTCCAGCGAACAGATCAACCTCGCCCGAATCAATAAAAAAACCAAACTCCCGCCCCATCTGGAAGTTATCTGGGAAGGTAAAAAGTTCAAATGCCAGACCCGTCAATAAATCAAGCCTGCGTTAAATCTTTATTTTCAAAGGCTTATTTAAAGATGCGTTCAGGGGGAGGTTCACTTTCTCCACGGGGGGAGGGCGCTCCGGGCCATCGGGCAGGTTGCCGGTGTTGACAAGCCTCAGGGTTTTTTTTACTATCCAGTATGGAGAGTTTTTCCGAATGAATCCAGGCCCCTGAAACCGGTTTCGGGCACTCAAGGACGTTTCCTGTTTAAGAATCATTGTCTTTCTTTTCCAGAATTGAGACCACTCAACTCAAGCATTCCTCTCAAGCAAATGGATTTTACGGTGATCTGGCCCTTTGGATGATTATCCGAAGCCATACAACATCATGAACCGAGATTTAAAGATCAACAAAATTGTCATTGCCTCCGACCACGCCGGTTTTGAATTGAAGGAAAGTATCAAGGAATGCCTGAAAGGGGATGGCTTCGACATCGAGGATTTGGGACCCGGCAATACCGACCAAGTGGATTATCCCGATTACGGAATCAAGGTGGCCCAAGCGGTTTCGGACGATGAAAATCTGAACGGGATCGTGATTTGCGGAACCGGTATTGGCATGTCCATTGTGGTCAACCGGTTTCCGAAGGTTCGAGGAACCCTGTGCTCGGATGTCTACACCTCCAAGCTGTGCCGCGAGCATAACGACTCCAACGTCCTGATCCTCGGCGGCCGCGTGGTGGGCAAAGGGCTGGCTTATGAAATCGTCAAAACCTGGCTGAAAACTCCGTTTGAAGGCGGGCGCCACAGCAAACGACTCGAAAAAATCGACGATATCGAAAACATGTTAACCAAGGGAGAACTGTAAATTGTCACTCTTATCTGATTTCGATCCGGAAATATCAAATGCCATCAAGGGAGAAATCGAGCGTGAAAACTTCACCCTGGAGATGATCGCTTCCGAAAATTTTGTCAGCCCCCAGGTGCTGGAAGCCCTGGGTTCGGTGATGACCAATAAATATGCCGAAGGGTATCCCAATAAACGCTATTACGGCGGGTGCCGTTATGTCGACGTGGCCGAGCAGTTGGCCATCGACCGTGCCAAACAAATCTTCGAAGCCGACCATGCCAACGTCCAGCCGCATTCCGGCTCGCAGGCCAATATGGCGGTTTATCATGCGGTCCTGCAACCCGGCGATACGTTTCTCGGGATGAACCTGTCGCACGGTGGCCACCTCACGCACGGTTCGCCGGTGAATTTTTCCGGTTACAGCTACAAAGTCTTCCAGTACGGGGTCCATAAGGACACGGAATTGATCGATTACGACGAAGTGGAGCGTTTAGCCAAGGAACATAAACCAAAAATGATCGTGGTCGGAGCCAGTGCGTATCCCCGGGTGATCGACGCCAAACGGTTTCGCGATATCGCTGATGAAGTGGGCGCGAAAATCATGACAGATATCGCCCATCCCGCCGGACTGATCGCCGCGAAACTGTATCCCTCCCCGGTGCCGTATTCGGAATTTGTCACCACCACCACGCACAAAACCCTGCGGGGTCCGCGCGGAGGTATGATTCTGTGCCGCGAGGAATTCGCCAAGGAAGTGAACAAGAAAATATTTCCGGGGATTCAGGGCGGCCCGCTCATGCATGTCATCGCCGCCAAGGCGGTGGCGTTTAAAGAAGCACTCCACCCGGAATTCGTCGAGTATCAAAAGCAGGTCGTCAAAAACGCGCAATTCCTGGCGAACCTGTTGAAGGAAAACGGATTCAAAGTGGTGAGCGGCGGCACCGACACCCATCTCATTCTGGTCGATTTGACGCCCCAGGACATCACCGGGAAAGCGGCCGAAGAGGCGCTCGATCTTGCCGGCATCACCGTCAATAAAAATACTGTTCCCTTTGAAACCCGCAGTCCCTTTGTCACCTCCGGTATTCGCATCGGCACCCCGGCGCTTACCACCCGGGGCATGAAGGAGGGTGAGATGAAGCAGATCGGGCAAATGATCATTGAGGTGTTGGGGCGCATCGAGGACAAGGAATTCATCGAACAAACCCGTCTCAAGGTTCGGGAGCTCTGCGAACAGTTTCCCTTCCACATGGAAATGGCCGACAAATACTGATCCCCTATGAAATGTCCCAACTGCTCCAATATGGAAAACAAGGTGGTGGACTCCCGCACCAATCGGGATGGTGAGCTGACCCGCCGCCGCCGCGAATGCCTGAACTGCGGCGAACGGTTCACCACCTACGAACGCATCGAAAAAACGCCGCTCCTCATCATCAAGCAGGACGGCCGCCGCGAAGAGTTCAACCGGGATAAAATATTGGCCGGTGTGCAGAAAGCCTGCCAGAAACGGCCCGTCAGTGTGGCGCAGATGGAAAGCCTGGTCGACGCAATCGAACGGCATTTCCAGGAATCCGGCGAGAAGGAAATTTCCGCGGTGACGGTGGGCGAAAAGGTGGTCAAGGAACTGTACAATCTGGACAGCGTCGCCTACGTGCGGTTCGCATCCGTTTACCGCGACTTCAAGGACGTCAACGAATTCATGGCGGAAATCAAGGACATCATCAAAAACAAGGAAAATTGAGAGCCAGACACTTTCCCCCCCAATTATAGCCTCCCTCCCCGGGGATGGAATACCCCTAAACCTTTTAAATTCAAAATGTTTACTCTCTAAGCCGTTGAATATTAGGGTTTGAAATGATAGCATATTCAATCCCTCAACCAGGTGTTGGCAGCAGGCTATCGATGAAAATTCTGACTTTTAATATCGCGATGATCAGCTATTTCCTGGCGTCGTTGGAATATTTCCTATATCTCGTGTACCGAAAACCGGGGGTCTCCACGCTGGCTACGGGCACTGTCGCCGTGGGGCTGTTGGCGCATACCGCGATTATCGGTCTACGTTCGCAGGAAACGGGGCATGGACCCTATACCACTTCCTTTGAAGTGGCCCTGTTCCTGTCGTGGCTGGTGGTGGTGGTCTATTGCTTCACGCATTGGAAATACAAGATCAAGGACCTGGGGTCGTTCGTCATCCCGGTGGCTTTTCTGATATTGCTGTACGCCACGTTTTTGTCCAAGGAAGTGGTGCCATTCCCGGAATCGGAATTCAAGGTTTTGCTCACTTTACACCGGACCCTGTCCATTATCGGATTTGCCGCTTTTGCCATTGCGTTTGGGTTGGGGGTGATGTATTTAATTCAGGAAAAACAGGTCAAATCAAAGAAGCTCGGCATGATGTATTTCCGCATGCCTTCTCTGGAGGTGCTGGACAACCTGATCTATAAAGTGGTCGCCATCGGGTTTCCCCTGTTCACTCTGGGATTTTTGACCGGTTCGATCTGGAATATCCAGATGAACCAGATGTCTTTTTTTTCGTGGGACCTGATAAAAACCTGGCCGATGGTCGTCGGATGGGTGTTATACGGATTTGTTTTTTTTGGACGGCAACTGGCGGGCTGGCGGGGTAAAAAAGTCGCTCAGGGTTCCGTCATCGGTTTCGTAACGGTAATGTTAAGCATTCTTTTGCACGTTTGATTATGGCTGAATCCAATCTCGTCATCGTAGGCGTCAATCACAAAACCACCCCGGTGGAATTGCGCGAGAAACTCGCCTTCACCCGGGGGAATATCGTGGAGTCGACCGAAAAGCTGGGCCGCTTTCCGGAAATCGACGAAAACCTCATCATTTCCACCTGCAATCGCGTGGAAATCTACGCGCGTGTGAATGACGTCGACAAGGGAATCGACCGGTTAAAAAAGTTCATCTGCGAATATCACATGATTCCCTACAACCTCTTGGACAAGCATTTTTATGCGTTCCGGGAAGAGGAGACGGTTCAGCATCTGTTCCGGGTATCCGCCAGTCTCGATTCCATGGTGATTGGGGAGTCACAGATACTGGGGCAGGTCAAGGACGCGTACAGCCTGGCCAAATCCCTGCAGACCACCGGACTCATCCTGAATCAGCTGTTTGAAAAAGCCTTCAGCGTGGCCAAGAAAATCCGGGAGGAAACCGGCATTGCGGAAAGTGCGGTGTCCATCAGTTCGGCCGCGGTCGAGTTGGCCCGGAAAATCTTCGAGGATCTGGAAAACCATACCGTCATGCTGGTGGGGACGGGCGAAATGGCGGAGCTGGCGGCCAAGCACCTGATCTCCTACGGCGTCAAAACCGTTTACGTCGCCAGCCGGACCTACGAACGGGCCGCCGCCTTGGCCAAAACCCTGAACGGCAGTGCCCTGGACTTCGAGCATTTTAAAAGCGAGATGCACAAGGCCGACATCGTGATCAGCTCCACCGCCTCACCCAAATTCATCATCAGCAAGGACATGGTGAACGAAGCCATTCATCAACGGAAACACCGGCCCATGTTTTTTATCGACATCGCCGTTCCCCGCGATATCGAACCCGAGGTGAACGATCTTGAAAACGTCTACCTGTACGATATCGACGATCTCCACAATGTGGTGAACGCCAATATTCAGGAACGGGAAAAAGAGGCGGAAGCCGCGATGGAGATCATCCGGTCGGAGGTCAGCAAATTCAACAACTGGGTGGAAACACTGGACGCTGTGCCGACCATCGTTGAATTGAGAAAACGGGCGGAAGCGGTCCGCAGGCAGGAAATCGAAAAGACATTCAAAAAGATGCCTCACCTTTCGGACGAGGATAAAAACAACCTGCACCAGATGACCGCGGCCATCATCAATAAAATCCTCCACAAACCCACCGTCAACCTGAAAAAGAAAACGCAAACCTCCGAAGGACGGACCTATTTGAAAGCCATCCGCGACCTGTTTCATCTGGACGACTGAATGCAGGAAACTTTTGCCGACAAAAAAATTACCATCGGCACCCGCAGTAGTCCGCTGGCGCTCTGGCAGGCCAACTGGATCAAATCCCAACTGGAAGCGGTGCACGACGATTTGACCGTCGAGTTGGTCAAAATCAAAACCTCCGGCGATAAAATACAGGACGTTCCCCTGGCAAAAGTGGGCGGGAAGGGGCTCTTCACCAAGGAAATCGAAGAGAGCCTGTTGCGCTATGAAACCGATATCGCCGTCCACAGCATGAAAGACGTGCCGGTGCAAATCCCTCCCAGCCTGACCTTGTCGGTGGTCACCGAGCGGGAAGATCCGCGCGACGTGTTGATTTCCCGCAAGGGGTTGAAGCTGGACGACCTCCCGAAGGGCGCCCGGGTGGGAACCGGCAGTTTCCGGAGGACCACCCAACTCCTGCATTACCGCCCGGACCTGGAAATGGTACCCATGCGCGGCAATCTCGAAACCCGGCTCAACAAACTCGAATCGGAAGGTCTCGATGCCATCATCCTCGCCGCGGCAGGTCTGATACGCATGGAGATGGCCGGCCGCATCACCGAATACATCAAACCCGAAATCATGCTGCCGGGAGGCGGGCAGGGTGCCATCGGCATAGAGTCCCGGATGGAAGACCTGGGTGTTATGAATCTCATTTTCCCGCTGGATCATGAGGAGTCGCACAGGACTCTGGATGCCGAACGCAGTTTTTTGACCCGGCTGGAAGGGGGTTGTCAGGTGCCTATCGGTGTCTATGCGACGATTGAAGGTGAAACCTTGCACCTCCGGGGATTGGTAGGGAGCCTCGACGGCAAACAGATCATCAAAGCCGAAACAACGGGGTCCATCGAGGACCCGGTGGGAATCGGGCTGGAACTGGCCGTAGAAATCCTGAAAATGGGGGCGGATAAAATCCTGAAGGAAGTGTACGGTACTTAAAGTAATACCTTAATCTATGGTATTCAAGTTGAGTAAAGCATAAATTGGACACTTGGAGGTTATTCCGGTAATCAGGGGGAGGAAACCGGCCACCGCCAGGACGCATCCGGTTCCGTTCCCGACGAGAACGCCTTGGAAGATCATGCCCAACCCAAACATAATGCGGACCAGGCGGTCCAGGTGGCCGACGTTTTTGCTCATAATGCTTATCCCTTCCTGAACTGAAATTTAAAGCCAGATGTCATCCGGGTGATCCAGCCGCTCCCGGGCCAGTTGCATGGCTTCCTCCCTGAAAATCCGGTCATGACTCTTTTGATCGGCCAACCGGTCTATCAGGGTCCGAATATTGCTGGAAACGGTATTATAGATCAATTGGTCCGTATAGGTTTTTCCATTTTCCCCCTGGGCCACGACCCGATCCCGGTAAGCGGTATCCAGCGTCATCTTCAGTTCCACTGCACACCCGATCACCCCGCCGACATTGACGATGAAATCCGAATAGGAAACGATGCCGCGACGGTTTTGCAGATAATATTCCGTCATTTTATTGCTGGGCGTATTGGCTCCCTGAAAGATTTTCCGGCATTGAATGCGGTCGGCATTGCGGGCCGTGATGGCATCGGGCCGGGCGGCGGGAATCAGGATGTCGCAAGGCGCTTCCAACAGCCAATCGATTTGGTCCGGGCCCAGCCATTTTTCCACCTTACCGGAATAATTGGAAATTCCTCCAGGCTCGCGACGGATCGCATTCAACTCCTCAACGTTCAGGCCCTTAGGGTGCCATAAGCCGCCCTGAATATCGGATACACCGGTAATCAACCCCCCCACATCGCTTAACTTGGAGGCCGTCACGGAACCGACGTTTCCGAATCCCTGAATCACCACTCGGGCTCCTTTGACTTTAAAATCCGGTTCCAACTCCTCCACTGAATGAACGGCGGCAAACAATCCGTGGGCGGTGAGACCCCAATCATCAATGGGGATACCGCCGTTTTCGGGCGGGCGTGCCGCGCCCCCGCGCATATGTTGCCGGGTTCCCAACCGCTCGGAAAAATACTCGTAAATTTGTTGAAGGTCCCTTTCATCTGTTCCCATATCCGGTGCAGGAATATAATGTTCGATTGAAAACAAAGCTTCCGCGAACAGGCCGATCAAATCACGTTTCAAGCCGGGATTTTGCGACATCTCCACAGGATCGCAAACAATCCCCGCCTTGCCTCCGCCGAAAGGCAGGTTGGCGGCGCTGTTTTTGAGGGTCATCGCCCGGGCCAGCCGTCGGACTTCCCACATTGTCAAATCCGGGGCCATGCGGATACCGCCCAGACCTGGACCGCGCCGGGTGTTGTCCACCACCACGAATCCCCAGGTCCGACCGGTGGCCGGGTCTACCACGCGAATCAATTGCTCGGGCGGGCTTTCGTCGGATGCGGGAAACCGGACGGTTTCGTCTTTGGAGTCGCACCGTTCAAGAATCAATTTGTCGGGAAGTCTGTTCACGAATTGAATATTCTGATTCGTTCTGTAAGGGTAGGCCGATTCATGGTTACTATTATAAGACAAAGATAGCACAAACCAAGGATTTGTGATATTTTGCAAAACATTGTTTCATCAATAATTATATGGCTCAAATCGACTCCCTGACAACCGAACAGATTGACCGGCTTGTGCAGACCGCACTGGAAGAGGACCTGGGCACCGGCGATATCACCACCGATGGAATCCTGGAGCAGGATCGGATGGCCACCGGAGTGGTCACCGCCAAAGAACCTCTGGTGGTGTGCGGGTTGGATATTTTTAAGAGGGTTTTTCGTCATCTGGATGCCGATGCGGCGTTTCCCAACTCAACGGTGAAGGACGGCGCGGAGGTTTCCGCTCAGGGCGAGATCATCCAGGTGCGGGCTCAGGTCTCTGCATTGCTCAAAGGGGAACGAACGGCGCTCAATATTCTGCAACGGTTGAGCGGCATCGCCACACTGACCCGGAAGTTTGTGGAAGCGGCCCAACCGGTAACCGTTCTGGATACTCGAAAAACAACCCCCGGTCTCAGGGTCTATGAAAAATATGCGGTACATTGCGGCGGCGGGACCAACCACCGATTCGGATTGTTCGACGCCGTTTTGATCAAAGACAACCACATCAAAATAGCCGGCGGCATAACCGCCGCGATTCAACGAATGCGCAAGGCTCATTCCGGAACCCTGGAGGTGGAGACCGTCAACCTGGACGAAGTCCGGGAAGCGCTGGCCGCCGGTGCGGATATTATCATGCTGGATAATATGGTTCCCGAAACGATTCAGGAGGCCGTCCGATTAATAGATGGAAAGTCGGAAATTGAAGTATCCGGCGGTATGACTCTGGACCGGCTGAACGCGCTTAAAGTAATGGGAATCAATACCATTTCAGTCGGCGCGCTGACCCACTCGGCGCGGTCGGTCGATATCAGCATGAACCTCCTCACGGATGGTTAAGGCGTTCCAAATTAGGAAAAGACCCAATTGCATTGGTAAATATGTTCCCGAATGTTATAATTGTTCAGTCATATTACTGCAAATTTGTCGGAAAATTTATGCCCTGCAAAGACACAACAGCCTTGATGTCGGTCCGGGTTGATCATAATGATTATCTGATCAATTATGATTACACCAAAATGACCTGTGCCAAGGAAGTGGGGGGCGGCCAGAGTTTTCATCAATACTGCGAGGGAAAACTCATCAGTCAAATTTTGCGGATGGAGTTTTTCCAGATTCTTAAGGACTTGGCCCTGGAGGATGAGGATACCGAGCTTCAGTTTTTAGTGTACCTGGAGTGGTCCGCACTCCGGTCCGCCCTGCTTCAGTATCTGGGAGAAGATGAAGACGTGGATACCGAACAATTTGAAGTGGCTTCCGTTCAATACGACGATCAAAAAGTACAAATCAACCAGATCGTTCGTCCCCTCGCCAACAAACCCAAGATTCAATCCTGTTTCCAGCGTTCCCTGAAAGCGTCCGATTAATCCTCTGGCCATAAACGGACGGGCCGAACGTATCCCTGCGAAAAATCCTGATCATAGGTCTGTGAGACCCCGCTCTGGTAAGAGAAATAAAATACCGCCTGCTGGTCGAAGGGCAGGCACCATGATCCGTTTCCGCATTTGGGTTCAAACAAAGGGGAGATCTTGAGCACCTGATTCGACCGGCCGACCAGTTCCAAATCTTCCGAAAATAAATTTTCGATTTCCTCTCTTTCCGCGATCCTCCAG
>CAYPKH010000002.1:0-21463 GCA_964411245.1 uncultured Nitrospina sp. | reverse complement strand
CCTTCTTTCCCTACCCGACGCTCTTCCGTTCTGCATGCCGCCCACCGGGATCTGGAGACCATCACCGTCGACCGGGAAGTGATGCATCTCCGGGATTCCCTCATCCCGGCCTACGCGCGATTGGTTTATAATGGAATGTGGTATTCGCCGGAACGGCTTCTGCTTCAGAAAATGATGGATGATGTTCAAAAGCCGGTGACCGGTACCGTCCGCCTCAAGTTGTACAAAGGCAACTGCATGGTTACGGGACGCAAAGCGGACCGCTCTCTTTACTGCCCGGAAACCGCTTCCTTTGAAAAGGATGAGGTTTACCGTCAAAACGATGCCGAAGGATTTATCCGGCTCAACGCTCTCCGGTTAAAGCGCTATTCGGAAATCTTCGGTGAAAAATTGTTCTAAACCGTTATGAGTCGTATTTTAGTCGTCGACAATGAAAAGAGCATGCGGGAAATGCTCTCCATCGCCCTCAAAAAGGAGGGTTACGAGGTGGAGACCGCCCGCAACGGTGAGGTGGCCGTGGAGATGGTCGAAAGCAGCCATTATGACGTCGTGATCACCGACATCAACATGCCCCGTTCCAACGGTATCGATGTGCTGGACGCCGTCAACCGCGTTCGCCCGGAGACGCCGGTGATCATGATGACCGGATATGCCTCCGCCGAGACCGCCGTGGAAACCATGAAAAAAGGCGCCTACGATTATATTACCAAACCTTTCAACATGGAGGATTTCAAGCTTGTCATCCGCAACGCCTCCGAAAAAAAACAACTGTCCGAAGAAAACACCTATCTCAAATCCGCTCTCAAGGACAAATACCAGTTCGGCAACATCATCGGCCAAAACGCGGGCATGAAAGAGGTGTTCAACTATATTGAGAAGGTCAGCAACAGCAACGCCACGGTCCTGATCGGCGGCGAAAGCGGCACCGGCAAGGAGTTGGTCGCCAAGGCGCTTCACTACAACAGTTCCCGGAAGAACTACCCCTTCATTTCGATCAATTGCGGGGCCATGCCGGAAAACCTGCTGGAGAGCGAACTGTTCGGCCATGAAAAGGGCGCCTTCACCAGTGCCGATTCCACCAAAATCGGGCTGATGGAAGCCGCCCACAAGGGAACGTTTTTCCTGGATGAAGTGTACGATTCGCCGCTTTCGACCCAGGTGAAACTCCTGCGGGTTTTGCAGGAGAGAGAATTAACCCGGGTCGGGGGCACCAAGCCGATCAAGGTGGATTTGCGCATCCTTGCCGCCACCAACCGGGACCTGGCCGAGGGCGTCAAACAGAAAGTCTTCCGGGAGGACTTGTACTACCGCTTAAAAGTTATTGCCATCGACCTGCCGCCTCTCCGCAAACGCAAAGAGGACATTCCGCTTTTGGTCCAGCACTTCATCAGCAAGTACAATGAACAGCATAGTGAGGATAAGAAAATTCAGGGCATCGAGCCCGATGCGCTGAAGTGCCTGGAGAATTATGAATGGCCCGGCAATATCCGCGAATTGGAAAATACCATCGAGCGGTCGGTGGTGCTGGAAACGGGGAATTTGATCCGCGTCTCCAGCCTTCCGGAAGAAATCTTTCAGGCGCCTTCGCCTGCGGACAACCTCATTCCCGCCATTGCGGGCGAGGGGCCGGTCGATCTGGAGCAGACGTTGGACAATATCGAAAAGAACATGCTCCTGGGAGCTTTGAGTAAAACCGACGGCATGATCAACAAGGCCGCCAAACTTTTAAATCTGAGTTTTCGCTCCATGCGCTACCGGGTCAAAAAGCACAACATCAATGCCAAATCCGAGGGCAATGAATGAGCCGATCCCCACGGCCCCGGACCATGCGAACTCCTTTTCATTGGATTTATTTTTTTTCGGCGATACTCTCTATGTGGCTCGTTGCGGAAACTTCCGCGCTGAGCCAGGATTTTGAATCCCGCCACGGTGCCGACACTCTGTTTGCCAAGGCTGAAACCCTGTTTCACGAAAACCAGCTGATGCCGGCCCGCGCCGCCTATGAGGATTTTTTAAGGGTCTTTTCCCTCGACCCCCGCGCTGCCAAGGCCGTCATGCTGCTGGGGCAGGTGGATTTCAAGAATAAATCCTATCTCTCCGCTCTGAGGCATTACCAGTATTTTCTGGAAAATTTTTCCGATTCCACGCTGGTGTATCGCGTCCAACTGGACATGGGCCGGTGCTACTTCGAATTGAAGCGGTACCCGGAAGCCGAAAAACTGTTCCGGCAGGCGGTTCAGGTCAATCCCGATCCGATGCAGAAGTGGCAGGCGTTTGTCTACCTCGGTTACATCGACGATCAGCGGCTGGAAATTGAAAAAGCGTTTAAAAAATTCAGGCAGATCATCGATAAAAGTCCATACCCGGAAATCAAACAGGAAGCCACCCGTTACATCGAGACCATCGTAAAAGACAAGCTGACCAAAAAGCAACTGGTCTCCCTGGCCAGGATCCTGGGATCCCGCTTTCCGGCGGATTTGATATTACAGCGGTTGATTTCGATGTACCGCGTCGAGCGCGATTTGGGAAATTATCAAACCAGCCTGGAGAAATTCATTTTCCGTTTCCCGGACCATGAATTGAGAGAGCCTTATGAGAAATTGTTGCTCCGCCTGAAAACCGACTCCACCCGGGTCATGCGCATCGGTGTGGTCCTGCCCTTGTCCGGCAAACGGGCGTTGGTTGGCCAGTGGGTGTTGCAGGGCATTCAGCTTGCGGTTAATCAACTGGCCACCCGGGATAAAAGCCGGCTGGAGCTGGTGATCAAGGATTCCGGCCTGGGCCGGGAGGTGGTTCAGGTGGTGGAGGAGTTGGCCCGGGATCCGAATGTCATTGGAATCATCGGACCCGTGCTGACCCGGGATGTGGAGGATGTAATTCCTATTCTGGAGAAATACCAACTGCCGGTGTTCACCCCCACCGCTTCGACTCCCGGATTGGCGGATAAAAGTCCCTACATTTTCAGAAACGCGCTCACTAAAGAACTGCAGGCGCGGTTCTTGGCGCGGCATGTCATCAACGAGTTGAACCTGTACCGTTTTGTGGTGATCTATCCGACCGAAGCTTATGGGGAAACCATGCGGCAGGTGTTCGAGGAGGAAGTCCGGTCCGCCGGCGGGCATATCGTCGAATCGACTCCTTATAACCGGAAGCAGACGGATTTTAAAAAGCAGATTTTACAAATCGGAGGGATCGCCGACGACCGCCTGAAAGCCCGTATCCAGCGGCATATCAAACGGGGCACCCAGCCTCCGCCGTTGAATGACAAGGGGATCAAGTCCCGGCCGCTGGTGGAAGGCGGGCTGTATGCCGACGATAAGGTGGAAGCCCTGAAGGTCTCCCTGGAATTGAATTACGATGCCATCTTTATTCCCGGGTATTACGACAAAATCCGTCTCATCGTTCCCCAACTGGCGTTTTACAATATTGAGGAAATTCTGTTGTTGGGCGGCAACGGCTGGAACTCCCGCGAGCTGGTAGAAAGTGCCCGCAATTATCTGAAAACGGTTTTATTCGTGGACGGGTTTTATGCCAACTCTGAAAACGAACGCACCGTGAAGTTTGTCGATATGTTTCTATCCACCTTTGGCCAGAATCCCACCATTCATTCGGCGCAAGCCTACGATGCCGCGAATATTTTCGTGAAACTGATCCGGGAGGGGGCGTTCAATCGCCTTGATATTTTGAACGGGCTGCGTTCCCTTAAGGATTTTCCCGGTGTGTCCGGGGACACCACTATCCTGCCTTCCGGAGATTCCAATAAAACGCTGGTCAAGCTGACGGTGAAGGAGGGGGAAATCGCAGAGCAGGTTCCGGAATCCGCCGAGACCCCGCCGGAACCGGAAGAAGAATAGAAATCTCTAAAAGGGGCTCTCCCCCAGAGGGCTGACATCCACCAGACTGCCATCGGGCAGATTTTCGTTCAGAAAGACTTCAAACCGTCCCTTCGGATCGTCAAAGTCGGTTTCCTGCCCCGTTTCCGGATTGATTTTGACAAAGGTCACGTCATTGGGCACCGGAAAGCTCTTGACCGGCAGGTTTCTCAATGCGCTCTCCATAAACTCGGTCCAGATCGGTATCGCGGTGCGCGTACCGGTTTCATTGACCCCCAGCGATTCGTCCAGATCTTTTCCCACCCAGACGCCGGTGACCAATTCGGGGGAAAATCCGATAAACCAGGCATCGTTATAGTCGTTGGTGGTACCGGTTTTCCCGGCGATGGGGCGGTGCAGGGTTTCGGTGATGACGTGGGCGGTACCATGCCGGACCACGCTCTCCATCATGTTGGTGATAATATACGCGATGCCCGGCGAAAGAACGGGTTCGCCCATGGGTTCGTAGGCGTAAAGAACTTCATCATTGCGATCCTTGATAATGCGGATGGGGACCGGCGGGATACGCACCCCCTGATTGGCGAAAATGGAGTAGGCCGAAACCAGATCGTACAACGTCACCCCGGAGGAACCCAGCGCAATGGACAGGTTGTTGGCCAGATCGGTGGTGATTCCCAGCCGACGGGCCATTTGGATGGCTTTGGGCACGCCGGTGTTTTGCAACAGCTTGATGGTGACCACATTGCGGGAATGGGTCAGCGCCGTTCGGATGGACGTAGGACCGTAAAATTTCTTTTCAAAGTTGACCGGCTTCCATTTGTTAAAGGTGTCTTCCTTTTCCCTGAAGATGACCGGCGAATCGATAATGATGCTGGCGGGCGTATAGCCGTCCTGTATCGCGGTCGCGTAGATGATGGGCTTAAACGCCGAACCCGGCTGGCGCACCGCCTGGGTGGCGCGGTTGAACTGGCTCTTGGTGAAATCGTAACCGCCTACCATGGCCTTGATGTACCCGGTGCCGGCTTCCAGGCTGATCAAGCCCGCTTCCGTTTCAGGCTCTTGCTCGAGCGCCAGGTCCCAGCCGCCTCCATCCAAGACCGACAGCACCTTGACCTCGATAATATCCCCCTTGGAGAGCGCCTCACGGGGATGGGTGATCTGGTGGTATTTCCCATCCAGCTTGGGGTTGGGTTGCCGGGCCCAGTCCATATGTTCGAGACGGATCGTGCCCTGGGCGCCACCCAAATAGACGGCGGCCTCTTCGTCTTTGATTTGAGTGACGATGCCCTTGACCAGTTCCCCTTCCTTAAAAAGAACCAGTGGAAAAAGTTCGACGGGGTTTGTGGCCGCCTGAACGGTTTCCACCGTCGATAGGTTGGGATCGGCCGTGGAGCCATTGGGAAAGCTCGCTGTTCCACCCTGCTCACCGGTCTTTTGGTGGCGATCCGTCGGCCGTTTGTTGAGTTCCATCAGCAGGGCATTCAGAACTTCGAGGTCCAGATTGGGATCGATGTTTCCCAACGGTCCGCGGTACCCGTACCGTTTGTCCGCCCGACGGAGCCCCATCTTCACCGCCCGGTCGGCGGAGATCTGGTTTTCCAGGTTCAGGGTGGTGTAAATTTTCATCCCGTCCCGGTAAAGCTTCTGGCTGCCATAATTTTCCTGAATGAACCGCCGGATATATTCTACGAAGTAAGGTGCCTTGTTGAGCATGCCCTTGACGCCTCCCAGCTCGAGCGGTTCCACCACGGCGGCCTCATATTCTTCTTCGGTGATAAACCCGTCGTGGAGCATACGGCGCAGAGCGTGGTCCCGCCGCTTGAGCGCTTTGTCGAGATTGTTGTAGGGCGAATAATGCGTGGGCGCCTTGGGCAAGGAGGCGATCATGGCGCATTCGGCGATGGTCAAGTCCTTCAGTTCTTTTCCGAAATAAGTACGGGCCGCCGCACCCACCCCGTAACTACCGTGACCGTAATAAATCTGATTGAGGTACATCTCGAAAATTTCATCTTTGGTGAAAATCAATTCGATGCGGATCGCCAGAATGGCTTCCCGGATTTTTCGCTCAATCTTCTTTTGCGGGGAGAGATAGAGGGTTTTGGTCAACTGCTGAGTGATCGTGCTGGCGCCTTCCACCACATGTCCCGCCTTAAAGTTGGCAATGGAGGCGCGGAGGATGGCCTTCGGATCGATTCCCGGATGATAATAAAAACCGGAATCTTCCACCGCCAGGGTAGCCTGTTTCAAGTGCAGAGGGATTTCATCGAAGGGCACCAGGATGCGCTTTTCGATAAAAAACTCGGCGATCAGCTCATCCTGATCGGAATACAATTTGGTGATGATGTTGGGTTGATAATTCTTTAAGGCGCGGACATCCGGCAGGCCGTCGGAGTATTTGAAATACAGAATGCCGGCTCCCGTGAAACCCAGGACCAGGCCGGTCAGAAAACCCCAAAGCGTGATTTGCCACAAAACAGTCTTCCAGGTCCGGGGAGCGTTTTCCCGGTTGGGGTTTCTGTTTATTTTTTGGTTTCTCAGGATATTTATCATAACTCTTTTAGAAATGGGTCAAGAGACAGCCGCGTTTCAGTTGCGTCCTTCCTCCAGGTCGATCAAATCCACCCAGGTGGTGATGTCTTCCCGGGTGGGGTCCAATCGGTCCCGGATTTCGTAAAACTTGTTCCACTTCTCCGGATTGTCCGGCTGGCGGTTCAGAAGGGTCTCATTCACTGCAATTTTCTCCCCCTGCGAGCGGTGGCGGCATTGAGCGGCCACCCAGGCGGACAAAGCTTCTGCCGTGTCCTCGCCGGCCCGGTGCTGGAAGGTTTCCGAATCCACACCCATAAACTCCAGCATGATCTCGTCCAGGGGACAGGGATAGATATATTCTCCTAACGTGTTGTTCCGGGCGGCGCGGGCCTTGTCTGCCATTCTCGGAATATGAACCAGGTCTGCCATTTGTTCCTTGGGGCTTCGGGGAAATTCGCGGGTCAGATTCATTTTACAATTCAGTTCATGCCGTGCTTTGGCCACCGGGATTCAATCCAGGCGCACCCGGCTGAGGTTTTTGAAATACCGGGATTTCTTGAGGGCGGCCACGCCCTCGTCACCCATATGGTTGCGAAACAGGTCCAGTGTGTGCAGTTTGGGAAAATGCTCGGACGCCGCAAGGTGCCGTGCGCCTTCCGCACCGATTTTATTGAACTTCAAAATCAGTTGTTCGAGGTTGCCCAAGTGGGGAGAGTTCGCGATGGCCTGCGCTCCCGGCCCGGAGATCTGGTTGGATTTCAGATTCAGAATTTTGACATTGCGGATGTGAGGACTGGCCATCAGAGCGGCCACTCCGTCATCTCCGATTTCGTTATCGCCCAGCTCCAGACGGCTGACTTGCGCCAGGATTTCCATTTGAGCCAGTGCCCGGGCACCTTCATCGCCGATCTGGTATTTTTCAAGATCCAGGGTATCACCGTTGACCAGGTTTTTTTTGACTAACTCTTGGATTTCCATGGATTGGGGGTTTCCGGAGTTGATGCACATCCAAACAGTGCTTCCCAGTTTATTGAATTTCCGGCGTAGGTTCAAGTCCTTAACCCTATAATTATATTGACTCTAATTGTTTGATGGGGGAAGATGACGCCTTTCTGTTGGAATTTCGCACGCTAAAGGGAATCCTGTGCCGGAGGTGGCGCGATTCGGGTTTTTCAATGGGCGTCACACGCGCTCCCTGGTTTAAAAAAAATGTTTTTTTTGAATATGGAAAGTGATAGATTCAATTATCCAAATAACTTCATCAACCCTTTTGGAAGGAAAACCCAATGAAAAAGTTAATGCTGGTTTTGGTGGTTTTTGGTTTGCTCGGGCTTCCGGTTTCGTCCGTCGCGGGGGAAGGCCCCATGTCGTTACCCGGGGGTTCCAACGCCGGGGCGGTGAAACACAATAAAGAAGGGATCGATCACTGGGGCCTGGGACATTATGATGTCGCGTTGAAGCATTTCCAGGCGGCGTCCAAGGCGGATTCATCCATCGCTCAAACGCATTTCAATGAAGCGATTTGCCTGGACAAACTGGGACGGCACGGCGAGGCCACCATGCATTTCAAAGCGGCCAAAAAACACGCCGGCGGCAACAAGGCGATTCTCGATTCGCCGATCCTGAACGGCCATCTCGGGGGTTAACGGACTATTCGGTACAGCCAGTGACGGGAAGCCGGGGGGAGCCGGCTTTCCGTTTTTTTTTGTTATTGAGTTCACCAAAAAACGTAGGATTTTGATTATAACTCAATGAAAATAAGGATGTTATTTGAAGCGCCTCAGGCCGGGCCGGGTTTTCGCGGCGGGATGGTACGGTTGTGTTATAATGATGCGCATTCCTGAAAGACAGGGTTTTAACACCCAACGGAGACAGACGTTATGATGGGCATCGGCTTTCCAGAATTAATGGTCATATTGGTTATTATCATGATCATCTTTGGTGCGGGCAAACTTCCGGAAATCGGGAGCGCCTTCGGCCGCAGTATCAAAAATTTCAAAACGTCCATGAAGGAAGCCGAAGAGGAGTCGGGAGAAGACCAGACAGCCCAGGCGGAAGGCGAAGACGCCGCGCCTGATGCCGAGCTCAGTGCGGGAGACGCCCCGGCCTCGACCGAAGAAGAAGTCACCGCCCAGTTGGGAGGATCCCATCCGAAGGCCACACCTCCGAGTGAGTCAACCGCCACCTCGGCTTCCGGCTCTTCGGAACCCGTGGCGCAAACCCAGACCGCTCAGGCAAAAACCGCTCAGGGCAAACCCAAACCCAAAACCAAGGGAGATAAACCCAAGAGCGAAGAGGAAAAGATGATCGAAGACGCTATCAATGAGTTAAAGGAAAAGCGTATTGGAACCATTCGCACTCCGCACGACGGACTGGTTCAACAGAACGACGTGTTCACCGAATCGTTGAAGCGCAACCCGTGGGGACGCCGGGGGGACCGCGGCGTGCGCCGTGATGTCATGTAATTAAAGGTTCTCATTTCCCAGGGAATATTTCAGGGATTCCCCGTTTCCTTTTGAACCCTGGAAGCTTTGCCCCACCCAAACAGCAATCCCAAACCAATCCAGATCAACTCCCGGATGCGCCGCACCAAAGACACCGCCAGACCCAGCGGACCGGCCATTCCCATGGAAGCGAAGATAATGATCAACCCGCCTTCTTGAGCCCCCAGGCTGAGCGGGATGAAAAAGCTCCCCACCCGGACCAGTTGCAGAAGCGATTCGATGATCCACAATTCCCTGAAGGCCAGAGGCGTCCCCAGGAAATAAAGTGTGACATAAAGCTCCACAATGCCCGCCGCCCATCCGAGGAATCCGTAGCCAACCGACTTCAGAAACAATCCGCGATGCTCACGGTAGTAGGCGGACATCATGCCGCACAGGGCGACGAGATGCTCCAGCGACGCGCGTGGAGTTTTCGCGGGAAATATTCGGTTGAGTCCATGGGCGACCCGGCTCAAGGTGCCGGTGACCTGAAACATCAGGAACAAAAATATAAGGACGGAAAAGGTGATCAGTCCGGTCAGGCTGGAGACCTTGAAGGTTTCGGATATATCGTTGGCCATGAACAGGAACACGATGCCGGGAATCATGAACAGGATCAGCGACACCATCAAGGTGGTCCGCGCCACCACCTGCGAGGCGGCGCTTTGTTTATAGGTCAAACCGTATTGCTCTTTCAAGAGATGGGCTTTGACCGGTTCGCCGCCCATAGTGCCCAACGGCGTGATGGCGTTGAACGCTTCGCCGATCATCCGGATCCGCAGAAGGCCGAAGAGACGGGTCAGGCCGGCTTCTTCCGGTTTGAAAGCGTATTTCCAGGAGACGGCATCGAACCCGGCCACCCCGCCGTAAGCTATCACCACCAGAATGAATCCCGTACCCATGCGCCACAGAAGGCCGCCGACTTCGGTCACATCCACCGAGCTCACTGCCCAGATAAACAGGAGGACGCCGGCGATCAGGAACAGGGGTTTCAGGAACCGGGTCATGACCAAACCGTGTCAGGGGTTGAAAGGGATATCCGAAGGGAAGGGGTTTCCCGGAAATTAAAAGCTACAGGGGAGCGCCGGGCGGAATCCGTTAACGGTCGCACTCTCCGCCGATCATGTTGATCATGTCGAAGGTCGGGATGATGTCGGCGAGCATGGCGCCGCGGACGATTTCCTCCACCCCGGCGGTCATGGTGAAGCAGGGAGGACGCACCCGGCATTTGTAAGGCTTTCCGCCGCCGTCGCTGACCAGGTAAAAACCCAGTTCGGCGTTGGCCGCCTCGGTGGCCATATACACTTCGCCGACCGGAGGTTTCAGGCCTTCGATGGTCATCTTGAAATGGGCGATCATTTCCTCCATTTTCGAATAGGTGTCCTGCTTGGAGGGTTGCCGCATATAGGGGTTGTCGACGTTGATGGGGCCGTCGGGCATCTCCTTCAGGGCCTGCTTGATGATTTTGAAGCTCTGCTTGATTTCTTCCATACGCACCAGGTAGCGGTCGAAGTTGTCGCCGACCGTACCCAGGGGAATGTCAAAATCGAAGCGGTCGTAGAGCATGTAGGGCTGAGCTTTCCGGACATCGTAGTCGATCCCGCACGCCCGCAGGCAGGGTCCGGTGAACCCGAAGGAAATGGCGCTTTCTTTGGAGATGGTGCCGGTATCGCGCATGCGGTCGAGGAAGATCCGGTTTTTGGTCAATAGCTTGTCGACATCATCAAAGAGCCCATCCAGTTTCGGATACACGGTCTGGAGTTCCTTATCAAAACCGGGCGGCAAATCGCACATCAGGCCGCCGATGCGGATGTAGGTGGACGTGAGCCGGGCGCCGCAGACCTTTTCCAGAAAATCCCAGATGATTTCACGGGCTTCCACAAAATAGATGAACGCCGTCAAGGCTCCCAACTCCAGCGCGGCCGCGGCGATGTTGGTGTAATGGTCGGAGATGCGGGACAGCTCATTGGTCACCACGCGAATGTACTGACACCGGTCGGTGCATTCGATCCCGAGCAGTTTTTCTACCGCCAGGGCGAACCCGACATTGTTCATGATGGCCGAACAGTAATTGAGCCGGTCGGTGTAGGGGAACACGTTGGTCCAGGTGACGCTTTCGCACATTTTCTCGAAACCGCGGTGCAGATAACCCACCTCGATGTAACAGTCCACTATCGTTTCACCGTCCAGCGTCAGCACGAACTTGACGGTGCCATGGGTCGCAGGGTGCGAGGGGCCCATGTTGAGAACCATATGCTCCGCGTGTAAAGCTTCTTTCAGATCAGACATGATGTGTCTCGCGTTCCCTAACCCTGCTTATTGATGCGGACCGGGATGAGCCCCGGGTCCCCGTTTCTCAGTTTGTTGATCGGCACGTCCACCCAGTTTTTGGGTACATAGACGACGCCCGGAGTGGTGCGGTCAGTGACCGCCACCGGAATATCCAGAAAATCCGTTTCCGATTTGATGCGGATCAGGTCACCGGATTTGATGTCCATCGCCTGGGAATCCTCGTGACCGATTTCCGCCACGCAGTCGGGTCCGATGTCCACCAGTGCCTTGGCGTAATGCGTGTAGCTCCCGATATGGAACATGTGGTTGTTGGTGATCAGCTTCATCGGAAAGCCCTGAGGGGCCTCTTCCGGGGTGGCGGCTTCGGTAACGGCAAATTCCGATTGGGTTCCGGATTCCGTGGGCACCCACTGATTCGATTTTTTACCGGGGAACATTCCCTGATAACAGGGTGCGGCCCGTTCGATTTCCTTCTGAACCTCCCGCACGGAGGTGTGGGTGAACGGTTTGTCGAGAGCCTGCGCCAAGTCGCTGAAAATATCGAAATCGGGGCGCGATTGACCTTCGGGAAGCACCGCCGTTGCCACGCGCTGAACGTGGCGCGTCATATTGGTGAAGGTTCCCTCTTTCTCGGCATAGGAGCCGGTGGGTAACACGATGTCCGCCAGGCTCGCCGTTTCCGTCATGTAGATGTCCTGAACCACCAGGAAGGGCACCGTTTTGAGGCCGTCTTTGACCACCGACGCTCTGCGGCTGGAATGGCAGGGGTCTTCGCCGGCAATGTACAGCATTTTGATATGGCCCTGGGAGCAGTTTTCCCAGAGATTTGCGACCCCGTTGGGCTGATCCAGTTTGTCCAGTTTGCCGGTATTCCAGGATTGCGACAAGGTGGAGAGGGCCTGGGCATCGGTGATCTTCCGGTATCCCGGAAGATACTCCGGAACCATTCCCATATCGTTGACGCCCTGCGAGTTGCAATGCTCGCGCGGCGGATAGATGTTGACACTGCCCTCGCCGCCGTGATGCAGAAGCAGACTGAGATTGAGCAGGGCGTTGAGAATGGCTTCGCCTTGGCCGGTATCGATGATATCGTTGCCGATCAGAATGAACCGGTCGGCGTTGCGTCCCAACCGCTCCGCGGCCCGCACCAGAACGGAATCTTCCAGTCCGGTGATCTTCTGGACATGCTCCGCGCTGTACGGGGATAACGAGTTGACGAAATCGTCGTAGTTGGGCAGGGCTTCCTTGGTTTTGGCGGTATCGATGAGTTGGTTGTCGATCAGGATGCGGCTGATCCGGTTCGCCACAAACGCGTCGGTTTCCGGCTTGTAGGTCATCCGCACTTCCACCCGCGATTCGTGCCGGAAATCCACGTTGCGGGGATTGGCGATCAGGATATCCGTTCCCGTGAAAATGGCGCCCTTGCGGATGGAGTTGCCGGCCACCGGATATTCGGATGGAATATCGGTGTTGAACAGCAGGACCACGTCGGCTTTCTCCAGCTCGGTGATGGGTTTGGAGACGATCCCGCCTTCAAAACATTTCTGCTGGAACTGATTCACGTACGGCGCGCGCAAGTGATTCAGGTTGGTGACCTGGTTGGACCCGATGACCCCCCGGAACAGTTTCTGGAGCAGATAATTTTCCTCGTTGGTCAGCTTTTCGCCGCCGACGGCCGCCACGCTGGCGGGACCGTTGCGGTTCACCGTGGTGGTGATGCGCTCGGCGATGGTTTGAATGGCTTCGTCCCAGCCGATTTCCTTGAATTCTCCGCCGACGTTGAGCAACGGAGTCTGCAGGCGGTTTTTGTTTTGCACCATGCCGTGGCCGAACCGCCCCTTGGCGCACAGGTTGCCTTCATTAATTCCCAAACCAAGTGTTTCGTCGCCTTCGATGCGGGCGAGTTGGCCCTTTCTGGTTTCCAGCTTGACGGTGCATCCCCACGAGCAGAAATTGCAGGTGGTGAGCGTGTTTTGGAACATGTTGGCCAGCCCCCGTGCTTGGGAGGTCATGTCCAACAACGCGCCGGTGGGGCAGATGGTGATGCATTGTCCGCAGAATTCACAGTCCAACGGCTCTTCGTTGGCGGTGCCGATGGTGATCTTGTAACCCCGCTTATGATAATCCAAAGCCTGCACGCCCTGGGTTTCGTCGCAGATGCGGACACACATACCGCACATGATGCAACGGTTGAGATAAAACTCAATGATGGGATTGCTCTTGATGCTCGGTTCGTTGCGCCGGGCGATCTCAAAGCGTCCGCTGTGCATGAGCAGGGCGTCGGTATTATCCTGCAACGGACACACCCCGGATTTGTCGCAAATGGGGCAGTCCAGTGGATGTTCCACCAAAAGCATTTCCAGACAGGATTTGTTGTAGCGGTCGGTTTCCTCGGTATTGGTCCGCACCGCCATACCTTCGGCGATGGGCTGGGTGCAGGAATACACCAGTTCCTTGTTGCCGTCGACCACGGTTTCCACCATGCAGGTCCGGCAGGCGGCGAAGGGTTTGAGTTTCGGACTGGAACACAGATTGGTTATGAAGATGCCCTCAACTTTGGCGGCATCCAGAATCACCGTTCCCTCGGGGGCGGTGACGGGTTGACCATTGAGCGTGAAGTTGATCGATTGTTTGACAACGGTGCTCATAACGGATAGGGGCTCCTGGGTTTTATTTTCAAATTAAAGCGAGTAATTTTCGCAGATGTCGATGGTTTTTTCGGGGTCGATGCTGCCGTAGGTATCGTCTCCGATAATGGCCATGGGGGCGGCGCCGCAGTTGCCCAGACAGGAGGCGAATTCCAGAGTGAACAGCTTGGTTGCATCCGTTTCACCCTGCCCGATGTTGTATTTCTCCTTCAGTTTCTCGGCCATGATGGGCGCCCCTTTTACGAAACAGGCGGTTCCGTAACATAATTTGTAAATATATTTTCCCGGCTCGGTCATCCGGTACTGGTGATAAAAGGAGATCACCCCACAAATTTCCGCGTGAGTGATTTTTAATTCCCGCATGACGAGTTCGATCACTTCCACGGGAAGATATCGAAATTCATCCTGCATTTTGGACAATATGGGAATCAGAAACTGACGCGACCGGCTCGGGAAACTGTCCAGAATCCTGCAAACCGTGTCCATACAAATCTTTTTTTCTTCCGGAGCGGTTTCGGTGGCGGCTTCTGCCGGAACGGTTTCCGGTGTGCTTTCGTTCTCTGGGTTATCCATGGAAATGTTCCAAAGTCAGGGTTTGTCGGGTATCGGGAGTTTGCTGGGACTCCCAATTTTACAAGGTTATCCGGCCTCCAACTATATCAAATCCATAATGAAATCCGAAGTATATAGAGGGGGTCCGGGAACTGTCAACTTAAATTTAAGAATGGCAAAACACCCGTGGCCGGTGGCCGCAACACCGGCCCAGGGCGGCATAACCTTAAATTATTGAAGGGGTTCCAAGAGAGGGAGGAAAATAGGGCGGAGTGCTATGCCCTGCCGGAACCGGGCTTTTGGAAACCCGCGGCGACCCGTTCCAAAACAATGAGAGGTTGAAATAAAACCGGGGCCGGAAGCCGGGAATTCAGTCCTCGAGGATCGGTACCGGGATGGAAAGATCCGGCGGGGTGGCCACCGGCAGGGGCGACGGACTCCCGATTCGTGCCTGCCGCAACTTGAGCCGGGAACCCGAGTGGCCGGGATCGAGCCTGAGGGCTTTCTGATACGATTCAATAGCCAGCGGCATGCGGTCCAATCCCTGATAGGCCCATCCCCGGGCAAAATGGGCTTCCGGATTGTTCGGGTTGCGGCCGATCGCCCGGTGCAACACTTCCAGGGCTTCGTAAAACCGTTTTTCCTCGATGAGCGACCAGGCCAGGCTGAGGTGGATGCGCTCCCCCTTGTGTTTTATTTTCAGAGCGGACTGAAAAATCCGGATGGCCTCGCCGCGCCGTCCCATCAATTCCAACAGCAGGCCGAGCCGGTAGCGCGCTTTCAGGTAATTGGGCTGCAGTTTAATGGCCTTGACATAAGCATTGAGGGCCGTTTCGTGCCGCCCGACGGTGGTGTTGACTTTCCCCAGCTCGTAATAAATGTGGGCGCTTTGGGGGGCTCGTTGCAGAATCTTGTGGTAGGCCCCGATGGCATCCTCGTAGCGTTTCAATTTCATGAAAATCGTTCCCAGATGAAGCCAGATCTTCTGGTTGTTCGGGTCCGTCGCCAAGATATTTTTATAAGGGGCGATGGCTTCCTCGTGTTTGCCGAGCCGCAGGTAGTTTTCCGCCAACAGCAGATACAGCCGGGTGTTTTTGCGGTCGCGCTCGATGACTTTTTTCAGATACCGCAGGGCGTCGTTCGGCTGGTTCAACTGGGTGTACGCGATGCCCAGGCCGAGCTCCGCATCGCCCAGGCCGGGGTTGAGTTCCAGCGCCTTGAGGTAGGGCTCCGTGGCCTTCCGGTAATGCCGCAATCTGAGATGGGTTTCCCCGAGGTAAAAATAGGCCCAGGCGATTTTGGGATTCAACCGTATCGATTCATGAAGTGCCGGGATCGCTTCCCGGAAACTTCCCAGAAACAGGTGGGCCTTGCCCAGTTGAAGCCAGAGGTTCGCCGATTTGGGTTGGTGTTTTAAAACCTGGCGGAGTCCCTGAACCGCGCCCTGGAAATTCCGCGAATGCAGGTAAGCGATGGCCAGCTGTTCCCGGGCGTCCCGGTTGAGCGGTTGGATGTCCAGCGCCGCTTTGAAGGCCTTCGCGGCCTGGCCGTATTGCTTCAGGCGGAGATGGATGCGGCCCAGCCGGTAATAGGCGCGGGACTGCTTGGGGTCGATGCCGACCACCCGGCCGTACTCCCGCGCCGCCTCTTCCAGGTCATTCAGCTGTTCGTATGATTGGGCCAGTTTGAAGTGCGCGCGCTGATGGTTGTGGTCGAAGCGGACGGCCTCCTGAAAATATTTGCTGGCGCCGGCATAATCGTTCCGGGCGAGGTGCGCCTGCCCCAGCAGGAAAAAAGCATCGGCACTTTTCGGACGAATTCGGACCAATTGCTCAAAGCGCTTGAGCGCCTTGGGGTGTTGTCCGAGGCTCAGGTAAATGCGGCCGAGGTATTCCAGCGCGGCGTCGTCCTTCGGGTAGACCCGTAACGCGTCTTCCAGGAAAGGCAGGGCCTTGCGGGGTTTTCTCTGTTTGAAATAAATCCGCCCCATCCCGGAGTAAGCCCGGTAAAAATTGGCGTCGAGATCCAGCGTCTGCCGGTATTCCTCCAGCGCGCGCCGGTACTGATTGGTTTTCTCGAAACTCCATCCCAGGGCGTACAGCCATTCCGGTTGCAGGGGATTCAAATTAAGCGCTTTTTCGAATTGAGCGACGGCGCGTTTGTGACTTCCCTGCGCGGCATAGGTTTTTCCCAGAGCAAAATACGGTTCGCTGAGGTTCGGGTTCAGCCGGATGGCCTCTTTCAAATGATCGATCGCCTCCGTATACCGTTGCATGATGCGGTAGGTATCGCCCAATCCGTACTGAGCTTCCGGGTAATTGGGGTCCAGCCGGATGGCTTCGAGATACGCCTCCGCCGCCGGGTTGAAGTGCTTCAGGGCTTGGCGGCTTGCGCCGATTTCGTAATGGGCGGCCGGGAACAGCGGTTCCAGTTTTAAAACCTCCTCGAATTTCTTGATCGCATCTTCATAGAGGCCCATCTGCCGGTACGCCCGGCCCAGTCCGTAATGCGCGATATGGTCTTGGGGATCGGCCTTGAGCGCGGCCTTGTATTCGTCAATTCGCAGAAAATCCGCGCCGGCAGGCACCGGCAGGAACCAGAGCAGGATCATCAGAAGAGGGAGTGTGGCTTTAATTTTCATGGGTTACCGGGATAGAAGTTTATGGTTCCTTATCGACCCCATGAGAGAAAAAACAAGCTATCAAACTAAAAATTACCGATGGAAATAATTAATCTAATACCTGATAAAAATGTCATTAAATATTGAATATTTAATAAATTTTAGGATCAACCCCCTACCCGGTGGCTGAGCTGGTATTTTCGCACGGCACGGATGTGATCCTTGTAGTTGGTGGAAAACTGATGACTGCCGTCCTTGCGGGAAACGAAATACAAAAAATCCGATTCCACGGGGTCCATCGCGGCTTGGATGGATTCCAGCCCCGGGCTGGCGATAGGGCCGGGGGGAAGCCCGAAATGCTTGTAGGTGTTGTAGGGGGAATCGATCGACAGGTCCTTTTTGCGGATATTGCCGTCGAAGTCGACCATGGCGTAAATAACGGTGGGGTCCGTTTGCAGGCGCATTTTTTTTACCAGCCGGTTATGAAACACGGATGAAATCAGTTTTCTTTCCTTTCCCAGCCCGGTTTCTTTTTCGATCAGCGATGCCAGCGTGACGATTTCGTGAAACGTGAACTGCATCGCCTTCGCCTGTTGCACCCGTTCGGGTTGCAGGACGCGCTCTTTAAACGTATCCAAAAAGGTTTTGACGACTGTTCGCGCTCCACCAGCTTTCGAGAACTTGTAGGTTTCCGGATACAAATAGCCTTCCAGACTGCCGGACGGGATGTGCAGGGATTCCAGTAATTCCCGGTTGCGCGTGGCTTCGATGAAGGCGGCCTTGTCCACCAGTCCTTTGGCCTCAAGCAGATCCGCGATCTCGGTGATGCGGTACCCCTCCGGGATGGTGACCGTGTAAAGCACGGCCATGCCACTGGTCAAGGCTTCCAGGATATCGCGCGGAGGCATGGACGGGGAGAACCGGTACTCCCCCGCCTGGATATGGTTCTGCTCCCCCTGCAGGTAGGTGTACAGCATGAAGGTGCTGGGCTCGCTCAACAACTCCTTGTCGGCCAGAAAATGAGCCACCTGTTTTAAGGTCATTCCCGGTTTGATCTCGACCACCAGCTCGTCCGGATTGGAACTGGCGGGCGTGGTGGCGTACTGATACAGGAGGGCCGCGAAGATGACGCCGGTGACCAGCATCACCGCCAGAATCACCGTCAACCGGGATTGGAGACGGCGCAGCAAAGGTTGTTCCGATTTATCTGTCATAGGAATAGGAGATCAGAAAACCGCCAAAATTTCCATGATTATTTGATTATTTGCGCCATTTGCTCCAGAAAGGCCTGGTTCTCTTCGGGCGTTCCAATGGTTACCCGCAGGCAGTTTTTAAGGCGGGGATGGCTGTCCAGATCCCGGATCAGGATATCCTGGTCCATCAAGCGCTTAAACACAGCCGCCGAATCCTGCTCCACCCGGAAGAGTACGAAGTTGGCGTCCGAGGGATACACGGTCAGTTGCCGGAATTTGGAAAGCGCGTCGATCATCCGGTCGCGCTCCGTCAACAGCTTATCGATTTGTTGTTGTACCGGCGCGAAGTGGTTCAGCAACCGGTCGGTCAGGTTCTGGGACAGGCTGTTGGAGTTATAGGGCAGACGGATTTTGTCGATCTGATCGATAATGACGGGATCGGCCACGGCGTAGCCCACGCGCAGGGCGGCCAGCCCGATTTTCGACAGGCTCCGCAAAATAACCAGGTTGTTGTGCCGGGGCAACTCGGACAAAAACGTTTTTCGGGCATAATCATGGTATGCCTCGTCCACCACCACGATACCGGAAAAATTTTCGATCACCTTTTGCACTTCGGATGCGGAGAAACAGTTTCCGGTCGGGTTGTTGGGATAGCTCAGAAAAGCGATGCAGGCGCCGCTGGCCTCCAGGCTTTCAAGAAATGGTTCGGCCTTGAAATCCCACTGGTCGTCGAGGGGATGGATTTGCGATTTCAGACCCATGCCCTGCGCGATGATGGCGTACATGGCGAAAGTGGGGTCTGGAAAACCCACCGTATCCCCGGGGTCGCAAAACACCTGCAGGAGAATCTGAATCAACTCGTCGGACCCGTTGCCGATGGCCAGGTTCTCCGGGGTGCTGCCCAGCCGTTTGGATAGCGTCTGCTTGAGGGGCCGGCAGTCGGGATCGGGGTAACGGTTGAGCTCGGTGGCTTTGAACACGTCCTCGAACAGGTTCAGAATTTCCGGCGGCGGAGGAAACGAGTTTTCGTTGGCGTGGAGTTTGATCTCGCAATCGACATTGTCCACGTGATAGGCCTTCATCGATTTGACCTTGTCTTTGACCAGCTTCATTAAATCCAGATTCGACATGGTCAGGCGGGTCCCGATTCGAGGATTTTCCGGATTTCCGGGCAATCCGATTGGTGGCGGCGGATCCGGTTTTTTTCAGCGCGGATGATCGCCATGAGGGTATCGACCGATTCGTCGACATTCACATTGGTCACGACATAATCGTACAGGTGGCTTTGGGCGATTTCGTTTTTACCCACCTCCAGCCGCCGTTGGATCTGGTCGCCCGATTCCGTGCCCCGGCGGGTCAACCGGTGTTCGAGTTCTTCGAGGGAAGGCGGGAGAATGAACACATACATCCCTTCGTATTTCAGGGCGCGCAGGGATTCCACACCCTGAATGTCCAGCTCGAGCACGAGATCCTTGCCTTTCTGGAGCGTGTCTTCGATATTTTTCAGGACGGTTCCGTAATAGTTGTCGTGGATTTTGGCCCACTCCAGAAACTCGCTGCGATCGGTCATTTCAAGAAACGTTTCCCTGGAGACGAAATGATAGTCGACTCCCTCCTTTTCGTTTTCGCGCGGCTTGCGTGTGGTGTGCGACACGGAAAAATGGAGGTCGGGCAACCGTTGCGCCAGCGCCTGGCAGATGGTGGTTTTGCCCGCTCCGGACGGGGCGGAGATGATGATGGGTAATCCTTCTTGAGCCATAGTCGGTATGATCTGCTGGGTGGGCCCGTTAGCGGGACGGTTTATTCGATATTCTGGAGCTGTTCCCTGATCTTTTCCAGGAGGCTTTTGATTTCGATCACATGCTGCGAAACCTGATAGTCCACCGATTTGGAACCGATGGTGTTGGTTTCCCGGTTGATTTCCTGGGTAATGAACTCCAATTTTCGTCCCAGCGGCCCGTTTTTTTGAAACAGGTCGTTGAATTGTTCCAGATGACTTTCCAGCCGGGTGATTTCTTCCGAGATATCGCACCGGTCGGCCAGTAATGCGGTTTCCTGCGCCAGCCGGGTTTCGTCCAGCTCGATGCCCCCGGTGAGGGTTTTGATTTTTTCCTGGAGGCGGTTGCGGTATTCCTCCAGCACGACGGGTTGGCGTTCCTTGATACTCCCGGCTAGTTGCCGGATTCCCTGCAACCGTTCGGCGAGGTCGGCTTGCAGGTTTTCACCCTCTTCCCGCCGCATTTCGATCAGCGCAGACAACGCCTGCTCGACGGTTTCCAGAATCATGCTCTCGTGCGAGGCATTGAAAGTCAACGGTTCCGTTTTGACGATGTCCTTCAAATCCAGCAGGGCGCCGATCGGGATATCGCCGCTCAGCCCCAGTTCCTCTTTGATCTGTTTGAAGGCCTCGAAATATTGCGACGCCATCCTCAGGTTGGGTTTGACCTCGCTATTGGCGGAGGGTTCGTCGTTGTTCTCCAGATTCAGAAACAAATCGAACGAACCACGGGCGCACCGGGACTTGATGAGTTTTTTAATGGGCAGTTCCAGTGCGGTCAGGAATTTGGGAAGGCGGGTGTTGATTTCAATGAAACGGTTGTTGACCGAACGGATTTCCGCCTTGCAGGCGAAATGTCCATTGTGTTGTTCCGACCGGCCGTAACCGGTCATGCTGTTCAGCATTCCTCCTGGAACCTTTTTAAGCTTTTTCGATGACGATTTTGTGGTGCCCGTTTTCTTCCACGTGAGACAGTAATTTATGGCCGTCATTCTGGACACTGCGCGGAACGTTGGTGGCCGGCTCGCCGTCGTCCAGAAGAACCTCCAGGGTTTGGCCCGACTGCATGGTCTCCAGCTTGAGCTTGGTCTTGACGTAATTGAACGGGCATTTGACCCCCAGAAGATCGATGGACTGGCTGACCGCCGCCGTATCGACGCTGCCATTGCCGGACGGTTCTTCCGGGACGTTGCCCTTGGAGCCGACACGGATGCGGAGCGATTTATCCGACTTCATTTTATCGTTGGCTTTTCGGCATTCGTCCACCAGCGCCTGGGATTCCTCCAGCATGGATTGTGCCCGGGCGCTATCGGCCTGCTCGGGATCTTCCTGATAACGCTTGGTGATGCCGGCGTGTTTTTCGGACACGATGCCGGTTTCGACGATCAGCGATTCGAACTTGGTCAGGGTTTCCACGTTGTCGGTATAGTCCATGCCTTCGGTGACCAGGAGGGCGCGGGCGGACGAGATAATGGTCCGGTTGGCCTGGCGCACTGCTTCGGCGAATTCGTTTTTCTCAAACGCGCGGTTGCATTG
>CAYPKH010000001.1:0-22324 GCA_964411245.1 uncultured Nitrospina sp. | reverse complement strand
ACTGTAGCATACTTGGCGAGGTCGAGGATGTCGCTGTGGGAAAAAGTGCGGATCATGATGCCGTCCAGAAACCGCGACAGCACCTTGCCGGTATCGCTGATGGTTTCACCCCGCGCCAGCTGCAAATCCTCGGGGCCGAGAAACAGGCCCATCCCGCCCAGTTGAAACATCCCGACCTGAAACGATATCCGCGTGCGGGTGGATTTTTTATTGAAGATCATGCCCAGGGTTTTCCCCTTGAGCGCGCTGTCGAATTCCTGCGGCGAATGTTTGATCCGGTCCGCCAGATCCAGCATGCCCGTCAACTCGTCCGAGGAAAAATCCGTCAATGCGATAAAATCTTTTTTCATAGGTCTGTGAAGGCTCCGCCCATCGATGAAACAGCAAAAAAATTATTCTACACGATATGGCGATTCAGGACCATCCCGTGTGGGGAAAACAGTTGGATTTCAGGGGTTTGTGGGCGCTTCAGTCGAGGGCCAGGGTGAGGCATTTATTGGCGCCGCCGGCTTTCAGGAATTCGGAGACGGGCTGGATGACGGGCGTATAGCCTTTTTGTTCAAGGAGTTGAGTGAGCTCCGGCCCGGCGTGGTTCAGGAACAGCATGCGGCCCACCAGAACCGCATTGCAGGCAAAGTAGACGGCGTCTTCCTCGGAGACGACGATCCGGTTTTCCGGCGGAATCCGCCCTTCAATGGCCTGCAGGGAGGGCGCGTCAAAGGCCGCGGGGTAATACATGACCTGATCGTCCCACAGGGGACAGAAGCAGGTGTCGAGATGGTAAAAGCGGGGATGAATCAGGTGCAGGGAAACGACCTCGAACGGCAACTGTTCGGCCAGGAAGGGATGCGCTTCGCGGTCGGTGCGGAAACCGTAACCGGCCCACAGCCGGTTGCTGTCCGGTTGGAACAGGGCATCACCTGCGCCTTCGAAGTAAATGTTTTTGGGTAGAGCGGTAATGAGTGAGGCGCGGGATTCGAACGCCTTCCGGAAGATCGGTTCCTCGCGGCGGCGTTCCTCGTGCTTGAACCGGCTGGGAATGAAATGGCCCTTGTGCATCAAACCGGCGTTGGCGGTGAACACCAGATCGGGAACGTGGGATTGCGGGTCGATCAGGTGGATGTCGGCCTGCCGCTTAAGAGCGCTGTAAAACTCCGTCCATTGCCGCACAGCGACGGCAGGATCCACCTGGCCGATCTGGCCTTCCATCCAGGGGTTGATGGTGTAGCGGACCCCGAAATATTCTGGTGAACACATCAAAAAGCTGGGCTTCATACCGGCCTCAACAATACGGAGTTATTATGTTTAGATGGTGGATGACAGGGTTCGGTTGCATGTTGATTTTATAAATCGATTAGATGGAAAGTAACCCTTGGAAGTGAAAAGGTAAGTGTAATGCAATGGGCGGTACCGGTGCGAGCCGGAATTACAGGTTTAACTGCTTTTCGTAGACTTTAAAGACGGACGACTCGTAAAATTCCCGCACTTTTTTGAGATTGTTGGCCAGCCACAGCCTGGAAAAATCCGGGGGATACATTGCGAAGCCTTTGATCTGGCCGATCATGATGCGCACGTGCTGGTACCAGGAAATATTTTTCTGCACCTTGAACAGTTTGCGCACCTTACGCAGAACCGAGACGGCTTCATCCGGTTTTTGATCACCGAACAGGCTGAGTCCGTAGCCGACGTAGGCCAGTCCTTCGCCGGGTCTCATCGTGGTGGCCTTCCGGTACGCCTGTGCCGCTCCGTCAAATTGCTGGGTGGCGCTCAGCATGTTGCCGAGATGGAACTGCACGTCGTAATGATCGGGATAGGTCTCCGCCAGGGCTTTTGCGGATTGGACCGCTTCGCCGAAGTTTCCGGTCTTGGCGTAGGCGATGGACATTTTGATCTGGGCAAAAATCTGGAGTTTCTTATCGGGCCGGGTTTGCAGGAACTGTTGCCACAAGGGAATCGATTCGGCGATGAAGTCCTGCCGGTCCAGCTCCATCGCCTCCTTCAGCGCGGGGTCCGCGGCGGACAGACCATGAGTTGCGAATCCGAAAATCCAGAGGGCAACGATGAGGGTGAGGGCCGGTATTCGCATGGGTTCTTTCCGGTTCAGGCCACTTCCGCCGATTGCCCCGGAAAAACGGGTTCCGATCGGAAAAGGGGCCACAGAGCCTTCTCAAGCTGTTTTTTGAATTTGGCTTCCTGCTTGATAATTTGATGGACGTCCTCCGGCCTCAAATAAAATACGTTCGAGGAAGTTTCGTAATGGGAATGCAGAACCGCCCGTTGGATCTCCATGTTGAGGGCGGAGAAGACCTTGGTTTCCATCATGACGGTTCCCAGGATGTCATGGGTTTCCACCTTGACCGCCCGTCCGATGATGGACACTTTGAGTTTGATGTCCTTGTATTTTTTCATTTGGACTTCCGACGTGAGGGACCGGCCTTTGTAAAGGGTCGACAGGGGAAGGCCGCCGACGAATATCTGGCGCAGATCTTCCTTGACCTGGGTTTGCAGATAAAAGAAATTGGAAAACTCGATGGGGTTCCCCTTCACGTCGCCGATTTTAAACAAGTCCAATACATTATCGTCCAGGGTATGGATGTTGGCTTCCATGATGCTGAGATGATTGAAGGCCAGCACCGTGGCAATTTTATAGAGCAGAGCCGGCTGGTCCTTGCAACAGAGTACCAGTTCCGACAGTTGGTCCGCTTTGAAAAAGATCTCCGCGGCAAACTGGTCCCGCGATTTCCGGAATTCGTTATATATCTGGAGTTGCGATTTCATGTCCCGCGGCAGGCGGATCATTTTGAAAAATTCCTTTTTCACGGGAATCGACACCTCTTCCTGCTTTTTGTGGTGCAGGGTATTCTGATAAAAATATTTGAGCTGATCGATCTGGCTCTTCGACATTTTCATTTTGGTGCCGGCCCGGTCGGAATAAGTGAGCAGGATCAGCATTTTCAGCCGCTCGACATCCTTGTGGACCAGATCCCACACCATTTCATAGGTGTCGTCTTCGTCCGGATCCAACAGCATGAGGTCGCGCATCATCAGGTGCCGCTCCACCAGAAAGGCGACATCGCTGATCAGCCGCTTGTTTTTACCGTAGCCCAGCGCGTTCAGAATGCGCGGCACCGCGCGCGCCCCGACCAGTTCTTCGTTTTCCCCCTCGCACTTCAGGCCTTTGCCGATGTCGTGCAGGAGGACCGCCAGCTTCATGGTGGTTTTGTCCTTGAGGGATTGGTACAGCTGGACCAGGAAGGGGTCAGCCTCCGGATCGGTCTCGAATTTGTTGAGCTGGTCGAGCGCGGCCAGGATATGAATGTCCGTCGGGAACAGGTGAACGTAAATGTCCTGCAACAGCCCGCTGAGGTTTTTGAATTCCGGAATGAAGAAGGAATCCAGAAGGCCGAATTCGTGCAGATACCGCAGAGCCTTGGCGAAATACCTGCCACGGATCATCATTTGGAAGAATTCCTGTGCTCTTCCCGGCTCCTCGTCGCTCAGAAAGATCGGGGTCATCTGGCTGATGTGGGCTTCGATGGAGCGGGTGACAGGGTAGCCGATGAAATAATTTTTTCGCGCCACCAGGGCGAACAGTTGAAAGACTTCCATCGGGGAGGTCCATGAATGGTCCTCGTGTCCCCGAGCAAAGGTGATCTGATTCTCCGAGTTCAGGACAAAATCCCCGGCCAGCTTCCGGGTCTTGTCGTCCGCGGCGAAGGTGATGCTTTCCCAGAACAGGTTGCGGCAGTTCCGTTTCATGGGGAGCACCGCGTTGAAAAAATACTCCCGGAAAAACTCGTTCACCCTGTTTTTGAAGCCCATCGCTTCGGCCATCCTGTCTCGCACCTCGAAACGCAGGACGTCTTGTTGGGACCCTTTCTGGAAACAATGCAGGAACATGCGCATGCGCGACAGAATATTGAGCGCGTTCTGCAGGTTCTTGAACGCCAGCGCGCTCAACTTCTGGCGGTCGTGCAATTCCGAGAGCAGTTCGAACTGATTGATCTTTTCAAAAGATTCCCGGATGCGAACCAGGCTCGTCGCCCAGTACAGCCGCCGCAGTTCTTCCTTGATGTTCGGTTCCTGTTTGAACACCGTGTTCTGGATTTCAAAATAGGTTTTGTGCTTGAAGCATTCCTTCAGAATTTTTTCATTGTGAATCAGGCTGGCGGTTTTCACCGAACTTTTGAGCTCGTTGTAGGTTCCCGGATGGCCCGCCACCAGCCGGTGTTCCAGCAGGGAATGAAACGAGGGCAGGATGACATCATCGAAGGCCTGATCCTCCGAATCAATTTCCGAGAACCCCGAACTGCTGGCGGTGGGAAAAATATTCTGGTAGACAAACAGGTATTCGAAATAGTGCATGACTTGACGCCCGTTTTCTTTATCGGCGTCGGAGGCTTGCGAACGGAGCACCATTTGGATGTCGACATCCGAGCTGAAGTACATCTCTTCCCGCCCGTAACCTCCGCGGGCGACGACGGCGACGGGAATATCGTTTTCCTTGAGCGGCGTTTCCCGCCCGAGGTTGAACAATCCCAACGCGGTCCGGTAACTGGCTTCCAGTACCGTGTCGACCAGAGCGGTGCGCTTCAAAAGCAAAAGATGGCTGTTGTCCGAGCGCTCCAGCTCCTTCTTCTGCCGTTCCGTTTCGTTTTCGATCCAGGGAGTGATCTTTTTTTTAAAATCGAGGTAAAACGTTTGCGGATGGGTGGCATCAAAAGCAGGCAAGGCTTCCAGCCGGATGAGCGAGGCGAGTTTCTCCTGCAACTGACGGCGATACTTTTCCGTCTGCGTCCGGTTGGATTGGTATAAGTCCGTCATGGTACGTTGATACTCACCGTTGCCCCTCTCGCTCCCAGTGAGAAAAAGAGTGTATATGTCTGGAGTTACAGTCCCTCAATTAAGAGAATATATCAAATTTCGGGGTTTTTCAACAATCGTGGCGAATAAACCTGCAATAAATCAACAGGTTATTCGATCGAGGGGCAAGGCTTACAGGGTGCGGCCCATCAATTGAATGAAGGGCCGGATGTTGTCCATCAGGCGGGTGAATGTGCTGGGTTTCAGGGATTGCGGGCCGTCGGAATAGGCGTTGATGGGGTCCGGGTGGACTTCGATCATCAGCCCGTCCGCTCCGGCGGCGATCGCCGCCCGGGCCATCGGTTCCACCAGGTCCCAGTGACCGGTGCCGTGGCTGGGGTCGATGATGATCGGCAGATGCGTTTCCTTTTTCAGTACCGGGATGCAACTGAGGTCGAGGGTGTTGCGGGTGGCGGTTTCGAACGTGCGGATGCCGCGCTCGCAGAGGATGACGTCCTTGTTGCCCTCGGACAGTATGTATTCCGCTGACATGAGAAATTCCTTGATGGTGGTCATCATGCCGCGTTTGAGGAGCACGGGCTTGGGGATTTTGCCCACCTCCTTGAGCAGGGAAAAATTCTGCACGTTGCGCGCGCCGATCTGCATGACATCGGCGTAGCGGGCCACCAGTTCCACTTCACGCGGATTCATCACTTCGGTGACGATGGGCAGTCCCGTGAGGTCTTTGGCCTCCTTCAGCAGTTTGAGGCCTTCTTCCTCCAGTCCCTGGAAACTGTAGGGCGAGGTGCGGGGTTTGTAGGCGCCGCCGCGCATCATGTTGGCGCCGGCTTTCTTGACCGCTTCGGCGGTGGTGCATATTTGATCGCGGCTTTCCACCGAACAGGGTCCCGCCATCACCGCGATCCGCGTTCCGCCGACGGTCACCCCGCCGCAATCCACCTCGGTGTTGGCGGATTTGATTTCGCGTCCTGCCAGCTTGTACGGTTTCAGGATGGGGATCACCGATTCCACCCCGGCCATGGATTCCAAGACCTCCATCAGGTGGTCCTTGCCGTGATCCTCGCCGACCGCACCGATGACCTGGCGCTCGACACCGACGATTTCGTGGGGGGTGTAATCCAGCTCGATGATTTTGTCTTTGACCGCCTGTTTTTGCTCTTCGGTGGCGCCGGGCCTGATGACGACGATCATGCTTCAAACCTCGGTTTCGGTTAACGTGAATTGAAGTTATCACGCAGAATCGGGCAAAGTCAAGGCAAGCCGCGGGAAGCGTCCGAGAGATCTCCGGAAAGCCCGTTTCGAGGCGGCAGAAAAGCGTTTTTTCAGGGGATAGAGGGCGGTTTTCCGGGCCTTCCGGTTCCGGGGAATATTATTTTGACAGGCCGATGGAATCTATGATAATTAAAAGCCCCAGTACCCTATTCCCGGCCCACCTTTTCCCGGAGGAACCATGGAAATCAAGATCGGCAGAGACGACTTCCTAAACGGCATCCACAAAGTTCAGGGGATCGTCGAGAGCAAAGGCGCCATGCCCATCCTCGCGCATGTCCTGATCACTACCGAAAAGGACGGCATCGTCATGCAGGCGACCGATCTGGAAATCGGCATCAAGGGGTTCTACCCCGCCAAAGTGGTGTCCAAGGGATCCGTCACCGTCAACGCACGCAAATTGTTCGATATTCTGCGGGCGCTCCCTGATCTGGAAGTGCACTTGGTCCGTGAGGAAAACGACTGGGTGTCTCTCAATTGCGGCAAGTCCCATTTCCGGCTTCCGGGGTTGCCGGCTTCGGATTTTCCCAAACTGCCGGAGTACAGCGAAACCGCGCTCATGGAATTCAGCGGCGCCAAGCTGAAGGAAATGATCCGCAAAACCTATTTCGCCATATCACCCGACGAAAGCCGGCAGGCGCTCAACGGCCTTTTGCTGGAGCAGGACAACGATCATGTCAACCTGGTGGGAACCGACGGGCATCGCCTGTCGTACATCCGGCGGCCGCTGTTGAAGTCCAGCGCCAAGGGCGGCGAGAACAGTTTCCTCCTGCCCAAGAAAGTGCTGACCGAACTGTTGAAACTCATGGAAAACGAAGAGGGCGCCATCTATTCATTTTCGGTGAAGGATAATCAACTGGCCTTCATTCACGATCGCGAGGTCATCGTGTCGCGCAAGATCGATGGGAAATTTCCCAACTACCAGCAGGTCATTCCGACCGATAACCATTTGAAGGTGACGGTCAACACCCAGGCGCTGATTCAGGCCCTGACGCGGGTCGCGCTGTTGGCCGATGAGAAATCCAAAATGGTCCGCTTCGAAATCAAGACGGGGTCGTTGACGCTGGTGTCCGATCACACCGAGCTGGGCGGGGCGGTAGAAGAGGTGGAGATCGCCTATAAAGGAGACGAGGTGCGCATCGGGCTCAACGCCAAATACATTCTCGATGTGTTGAACGTCATCGAGGAGGATGAGGTCATTTTGAACCTCAAGGACCAGAACCATTCCTGCCTGTTGACCATCGGCGAGGACAAGGATTACAAGAGCATCGTGATGCCGATGCGCCTATAAATCGAAAAACTGATCCAGTTTCTTATCACTGCGCGGCATCTTCCCCGTCACGCCTTCCCAGATTTCCTTCGTTTCCATACATAGATACACATTCACATCAGCGGCGCGGTCTTTCACCATCCGGCGCAGGCTTTCAAAGGCCCGGTTGCGGAGCGGCCTCAGGTAGCGGAATTTGCCGTCTTCGCTCGGTAGATGCTCCTGGGTGAACAGCCGGGTGCCCTCGTGACGGTCCTTGATCACTTTCTTTAAGTTGGGCCGGTAGCGGAATCCGCCGATGCTGATCCACTCGATACTCTCCGGCCGCACGTTTTCGAGCAGGGCATCGACCAGGCCGGCATAGGCCGCTTCCCAGCCGGGAAACAGAATGACCGGGTCGAAATGAAATCCGATGCGGTAACCCTTTTCCGCGCATTGCCGGGCGGCGTTCAATCGTTTAAGGGTGCCGGGAGTGCCTTTCTCTTCCCGTGCGGCGATCTCCGGCGGGTTGATGGACCAGGAGACGATGATATTGGTCGGGTTTTGGTTCAGCAGGTTGCCAATCCGGTCGGATTTGGTTTTCAATTCCAGGACGGCGTTGCTCCTCTGGTTGAAAAAGGGAATCAGCGTTTCCGAATAGGGGAGGCAATCGTCGAGTGCCAGACTGTCGGTCAATTCACCCGTTCCCACCCGGAAGGTGTGGTTGGGGTGGGCCGACAGGGTTTCGTCGAGTTCCACCAGCAGGTCCTCCAGGTTGACGAAAGCGGTCAACAGCGGATTGTTCTGCAGGAAGTCCTGGAGGAAACAGTACGAGCAATCGTACACGCAGTTTTTGATGAGATTGACCACGTAGTAATTGCAACACACCATGCCGGGGCTGATGCCGGGGCATTTTTTAAGAAACGATCCCTTGAACCGCGACAGCAGAAGACGCCTTTTGGCCGCCCCGAACACATCGGCCGAGGATTGCCGGAGGTCGTCCATCACTTCCGGCAGGCCAGGGGATGGACGGGTGGGCACTCCCGGGAAATGGTCCAGCACCCGGCGGGTCATGGCGCAGTCCGCGGCCCCTTCCTCGATGTAAATTATTTCCGGTCGATAATCCATTAATTATTGAAAAAATTGGGGTTTATTGATTCCTGCCTATTGTCAAACCGGATCGGTTCTGCCATAATATACAGGCTTTTCAGGGGCCTGCAAACCTTTTCCCGACGGCCTCCGGGAACCCGTAAAAAGCGCATCCGCCGCCACCCGGCAGGCCGGATGAGATGCCAACCTTCTGCCTCGGATTCGATCGATCCCTATGCATCGTCCTACCGTTCTCGACAATCAACAGTGGCCGGACAGAAAAACGGGCCAAGGCACCCGTCCGGGAATGGTATTGTTTGTGCTGATCCTGGTGGTGAATGCGGGCCTGATCGCTTTCAACATTTCTCTCGGACAGATCGAGGCCAAGATCGGTTTCAGGGCCGATCAGGGTCCCGGGGCCAGAAAGTTTACGTTTCTGCCTGTTCAATCCTCTCAGAACGTTCGGGAAGCCCGCATTTCGGGATCGCCGGACGAAGGGTCTCTGGCTTCGACATCGGACACGTTTCGCCTGTCCGGCGGTTATCTGGAGGGCAAAGAGGTGCGCACCCTGCATTTGACGGTGCAAAGTTCCCTCACCTTTTCCGTTTGCCGCATCGTCCCGGAGGACCGGTGCCGGGCTCTGGCGGCCCGCATCGCGCGCCAACTGTCCTGGTTTCTGGACGCGGACCGGGAAATCCGTAAGGGGGACAAGGTGGCCTTGATTTATCAGAGCCTGCCCGCCAAGCCGGGATTGAAAATATTGAAATTGGAATACGTCAGCGGGTTTCTGGGTAAAACCCTGGAGATGAATTTTTTTAAAATCCCCGAGATGAATTACGGAAGCTATTTCGACAACCGGGGACATGAAATGATTTCCCGCCTCGAATCCCGTTCCTCGCCCATCCGCAATTATTCCGAGATCACGGCACTTCCCGGAGAACACCGCCGCGGCAACGGCACCGGGCATGCGGGTACCGATTTCAAGGCCGAAGTGGGAACGCCGGTGTATTCGAGTTTTGCCGGGCGAGTGACGCGCGCCAACTGGAACACCCGGAGGAACGGGTATTGTATCGAAATCGATCATCCCGACAAGGGCGTCAAGACGCTGTACCTGCATCTGGACCGGGTGCTGGTGCGCCCCGGCCAGCGGGTGGGGCAGGGCATTCAAATAGGGCTGTCCGGCAATACCGGGCGCAGTTATGCCCCGCATCTGCATTACGAGATCAAAAGCCGGGACCGTAAGAAAACGGTTTATAATCCCTTCCTATTCAAATATCATAAGAAATATAGCCGAACGATATCCAATCGACATCGGAAGGAATTCGATAAGGCCGTCCGCCTTTACGACTCGTTGCTGACCGCCGGTTAAGCCCGATCCATCTGGGATTTCCGGTGCGTGCGGGGACTCCTTCCGTAAGGGAAAGTGCGCTTTATTTCATGTGGTGGCGAAACACATACCGTCCGAAAAAACCTTTTTATAAAAGGTGGTGGTTCAAATGGGGCTTGGGTTCCGTCCTGTTTTTTCTGGGGGTCACCATTCTGCCGGTCTGGCTGTATGCGGTGGTGAACCCCCCGACCACGCCCCTGATGTGGATTCGGTGGATGGAGAGCGACTCCGAGAAAAAGCATCCCCTGTTCATCAAGGATTGGCGGCCGCTGAATACCATTTCGCCGCGTCTGGTGCGCGCGGTGATCTCCGCCGAGGATCAGAAGTTTTTCATGCACAACGGTTTCGATTGGGAAGCGGCGGTCAACGCTCTGGAGGTGAATCTAACCACCAAACGAAAAATCGGCGCCAGTACCATTTCCATGCAGACCGCGCGAAACGTCTTTTTATGGCAGGAACGCAACTGGCTGCGCAAAGGCGTGGAAGTGTATTTTACCCTTCTGATCGAAGCGTTCTGGAGCAAACAGCGGATTCTGGAAGTGTACTTGAACGTGATCGAATGGGGCGACGGCGTGTTCGGATGTGAATCCGCCTCGCGCAAATATTTCAAACATTCTTCGCGCTGGATCACCCAACGCGACGCCGCGTGGTTGGCGGCTATCCTGCCCAATCCCAGGGCCTGGTCCCAGGCCCGGCATCAAAACCGGGTGCAAAAGCGCCAGACCTGGATCCTCCTGAGCATGCGAAAAATGAAACTGCCTGCCATTTGATGGGGCAGAGGGAGGAGAGCCGTTGAAACCGGGCCGCATCAAAATAAAAATTTCCAAACGCCACCAGAACAAAATCCGCAAAGGGTTTCCCTGGGTCTATTATTACCAGTTGAGCCAGCGTAACATCACCGGCCGGCCCGGCGATCTCGGGGTCATCTACGATTCCGCCAACCGGTTTCTGGCCATCGGGCTGTTCGATCCTTTTTCCGACATTCGCCTGCGCATTCTGCAGACCCGCAATCCCAGCGAGATCGACGAACACTTTTTCCGGGAACGCCTGCAGGCGGCGCTCGCTTTGCGCGAACCTCTGATGTCGCAAGAGACCACCGCCTACCGGATGGTCAACGGCGAAAACGACGGCTTCCCCGGAATGGTGGTGGACCGTTACCACGATACTCTGGTGATCAAAGTCTATACCTCCGCTTGGTTTCCGTATCTTCAGATGCTGGTTCCCCTCCTGCGCGAAGGGTCCGGGGCGTGTCGGCGGGTGCTGTTGAAATTGAGCCGCCATGTCGAGCGAGTCAGTGAAGGCAGTTTTAAAGACAACCAGATGTTGTTCGGTTCCGCGCCGGCGGGACCGGTACGGTTTAAGGAAAACGGTTTGTTGTTCGAGGCGGATTTACTGCACGGTCAGAAGACGGGATTTTTCCTCGATCAGAGAGAGAACCGGCAACAGGTGCGCGAGCAGGCCCGGGGGCGGTCGGTGTTGAATGTGTTCAGCTATACCGGAGCGTTTTCGGTTTATGCCCGGGCGGGTGGCGCGGAGTCGGTTCTGGAGATCGACGTCAATGCCCAAGCCCAGGCCGCGGCGCTCAACAACTGGGAGTTGAATTTCGGCGCCCGAGAAATTCAAGAGAACCGGTTCCGCCAGGTCCAGGGGGATGCGTTCGAGCGTCTGGCCTCCCTGAACCGGGAGGGGGAGCAGTTCGACCTGGTGATTCTGGACCCGCCGGCTTTTGCCAGCCGGAAACAAAACAAGGCGAATGCGCTACAGGCCTACTTGCGGCTGGCCAAGGCCGGTGCGCAATGCACCCGTGACGGCGGCCTGCTGGTGGCGGCATCCTGTTCTTCCCAAGTGCGGGCGGGCGAATTTTACCGGGCGGTGGACCTGGGGATCCGCGCCACCGGCCGGTCCTATCGGAAATTGCTGAAAACGGGCCATCCGCTGGACCATCCGGTCACGTTCCGGGAAGGGGCCTACCTGAAAGCCATTTATTGCCAGTTCTAGGGGGAAACGAGTATTTGCACACAGGTTCAGGGTCTGGAGGGGAATCCGGGTTTGCTGCGGGAGGGAGGTATTGTGGGCGCTGAAACCAATACCATTAAAACCAACTGTTACAGAACAAAATAAACAAAAAGGGGATCCTAAAAAAGACCCGGCCATTATCGGACCGTTACTTTTTTTTGGCCCTTCTTTTTGCTTTTCGTTTTGGTGCTTTTTTCTTAGCTGCTTTACGTTTTGGTGCTTTTTTCTTAGCTGCTTTGCGTTTTGGTGCTTTTCTCTTAGCTGCTTTGCGTTTTGGTGCTTTTCTCTTAGCTGCTTTGCGTTTAGCTTTCTTCTTGGTTGCCATCAAGAACTCCTTTCGTTGAAAATATTTGGTAAGTTTCAGCGCCCAAATATTTTAAACATTCTATTCTATACACCATTAATGTCAAGAGCATATTGATTCAAAAAGGGTTCCGGCGATTCAGCGGGGTTTCCGCCGGATGTCGTTGTCGACCGGCATGTATTAACATGAAAATAACGAGACGGCTGGAAACCTTTGCCAGCACTGGATGATCGAGGGCATACAAAAATTTTTTAAGAAAATTTTGTTATTATAATCCGCTGAATGGACGAATTTGGCCGAGTGAAATTTTTTTCATTTTTTTTGGAATTTTTTATGAAATTTTCTCTTCGAACGCATTCGATTGACGGTTTTGGAGATTCCCGCCGCCTGCTCCATGCCTTCAGTCCGCGCAGTTTCGAGAGTGACGGGGGCGTTCCGGAAGATTTGTTGTTGGGGCGGCGGGCCGATCCCCGGTCGTCGGAACAACATCGTCAATGCCTGCTTGAAAGTTTGAACATTCCCTCGAAGGAAATCTATTTTGTGAAACAGGTGCACGGCGACCGCGTGTTTGTTCTGGATGATCCGGAAGTTTCCGCCGATCGGACGGAGTGGGAAGAGGCGGATGCGATGATCACGCACCTTGAGCACAAACCCATTGCGGTGCTGACCGCTGATTGCGTTCCGGTGATTCTCTACGACCCCGAAAGGCAGGTCGCCGGGGTGATTCATGCCGGCCGAAAGGGCTCCCAGATGAACCTCGTCGCCAAAACGATTTCAATGTTAACAAAGGTTTACGGGTCAAATCCCGGAGATGTGCGGATGGCCTTAGGGCCGGCGATCGGGGGTTGTTGTTACGAAGTGGATGAACCCTGCATCGAGCCGTTCCGGAATAATTTCCCGGAATGGGAGGGTTTCGTGACCGGCCGTTCTCCGGGCCGGTACATGCTGGACCTCCTGAAAGCCAACGAAGCCGATGCGGTGCGTGCCGGGGTATTCAAGGAACACATTCATCACTCGGGGGAATGCACTTCCTGCAATAATGAACGGTGGTATTCCTACCGCAAAGAGGGGACGACAGGAAGAATGGTCAGTCTGGCCATGCTGCTCCCGGCAACCTGAAGGGATCGGTAGGCGGATACTCAGGCGTTGGCCTTGGCGAGAATGGCGTTCACCCGTTCTTCGAAATCCTCCCCGATAGGCTTCACCATGAAATCGGCTCCGCCCTCGTCAATAAATTGCTTGGTCAATCCGGAATGGGAGTAAGCGGTGACCATCGCGCAGGGGACCTCGGGCTTGATTTCTCGCATGCGCTCGAAGGTCTGCATCCCGTTCATGTTCTTCATCATGAAATCCATGAGGACGAGATCCACCGTATTGGATTGCAGTAATTCTATTCCCGAGTTGCCGTTCAAGGCTTCAATAACCGAATGCCCCGCCTTGGAAAGCCGCCGATTCAGGGTTTTTCGGGTCAACTCGTGATCTTCAACGATCAGTATGGTACTCATTCGTGGCTCCTGATTGTGGTTCTATGGGTATGCAAAATGTAAACACACTTCCTTCTCCGGGCATACTTTGGACGGAAATCCGCCCGCCATGCATTTCCACCAGTTTTTTGGCGATGGCTAATCCCAGTCCCGTCCCGGAAGCAACCCGTGTTGGTGATTCATCCACCTGACGGAACAAATCAAAGATCACGCCAATGTCCTCCTGGGAGAGACCGACGCCGGTGTCCTGCACGCGGAACACCGCCTGTTCCCCCTCCCGGAATACCGTGATTTTGATGGAACCTTTGTCGGTGAACTTGAAGGCGTTGCTCAACAAATTGAAAATAATCTGTTTGATCCGGATTTTGTCGGCGCAGATTTCCAGGTCTTCCAGCTCTATCGCAAGGGGCAGGCCCTTTTGTTTGGCGATGATCTGGTAGCCGGAGACCACGTCCTCCACCAGTTGTTTGACGGAGAACCATTCCGGATACAAATCCATTTTGTTGGCCTCAATTTTGGAAAAATCGAGCAGATCATCGATCAGGGCCAACAGGTGTTTGCCGGAGTTTTCAATATCCAGCGCAATGGAAACGATTTCATTCTGCTCGGGCAGTTCGTTCCCTCGGGTCAACAGGGGCGTATTGCCCAGCATGACGGTCAGCGGGGTCCGCAGTTCGTGAGAAATGACGCTTAAAAAATCGGTTTTCAGCCGGTTGGATTCCTCGGCTTTTTTCGCTGCCATCATCAGGTTCTGCTCCACCTTTTTTTGCTCGGTGATATCAGTTCCAAATCCGATGGTTTCCACCAGTTTCCCGTTTTCATCGAATCGGTGGATATTGCTCCAGGCCACCACCCGGGTTTCGCCGGAGCGGGTGGGTAATTCCAGCTCCACATTGCGGACGGGGCCTTTGGATTTGAGTTGCTGCAACAGCTCGCTGTGTTGTTCGGATGGGTCGGGAAACAGCGTATCCCACCAGTTTTTCCCGATCAAGTCCCCGGGCGGGTAGCCGGTGGTCTTTTCCACCGCCGGATTGATGAAGCGCGTAATGCCGTCCGGAGACAAGCCCACCACCAGGCCCGGCGTGCGCTCGATGATGCGGGCGGTGTAGTCCCTCTCGTTGCGCAACGCCTCTTCGAAATGCTTGCGCTCGGTGATGTCGCGCACCATGCCGAGGTACAGCGACGGGCGCGGCCCCTGGTCGGAACGGGGCGTTCGCCGCCGTTCGGGCATCTGGATTTCGCTGATTGACAGATCGATCGGAAACTGGGCGCCGTTTTTGCGCTCTCCGGTCATCTCGGTGACTTTTCCGATCAGGTGGCGCTGGCTGGTCAGTAGATGCCCCTTGCGCACATCGCTTTCCCGGCACAGGTTGGGAATCAACAGCCGGATGTTTTTACCGATCACTTTCTTCGATGGGTAACCGAAAATCGACTCCGCCGCGGGGTTGACGGACTTGAGGGTCCCCAGTTTGTCAAATGTGATGATCCCTTCCAGGGCGTTGGCCAAAATGGACCGGATTTGTTCCTCGCTGTATTGCAGGGCGTCGAAATTCCGTACCCGGTCGATGCCCAGTGAAATTTCGCCCGCCGCCCTGGACAGGCTGTGTTGCATGGTTTCGGTCAGGGGACCGAACGAAAACAATTCAACGGCACCGAGCCATTGCTGATGGATCGCCAGCGGATGGGCGAAATAGGAGACCACTCCGGAGGTTTGCATCCATTCCCGTTCGCCGGACAGCGCCAAATCCTCACAGGGTTGGTGAGTGACATACGCTTTTTGCTTTTGGGCCAGCTTGCCGATGATGCCTTCTCCCAGGGGAACCGGATCCACCGGGTGGTGTTCATGGCCTTCGGCGGCGGCCGAGGCATGAACTTCCAGCACTTCGTCATGCGGATAGAAAATCCAGATGCGGGCCAGCGCGCCATCGAAAAAATGCTTCAGCGATTCCGCGCATTGATTCAGAACCTCGTGCAACGAGGTACTGCCCGCCAGCGCCGCTCCGATCTCGGCGCCGAATTCCCCCAGAGACACGCGTTCCGCCAGAGCTTCTTCCGCTTTTTTGCGTTCGGTGATGTTTTCGCCGACCCCCAGAATGCCGATCGCTTTGCCGGTTTCATCAAACCGCGGGGACAGGGTCAACTGAACCCATAGCTTCCGGCCGTCCTTGGTGATTTCTTCCACCTCGCAGGTGATGCCCTTTTTTTCTTCATGGATGTATTGATGGACCTCTTCGATGGTGGTCCGGCTGTCTCCGTCTTCGGGATACAGTTTGTAAATTTTCTCTTGGCCGACCATTTCCTCGGCGGTATAACCCAGCATGTTCTCGGCACCTTTGTTCCAGAAGAGAATGTTGCCGTCAAAATCCGTCCCCATAATGGAAACCGCTGAAGGGCTTTCCAATATATTTTGGAGTGCGGCCTTTTTCTGGCATAATTCTTCTTCCTTCAGTTTCCAGTCCACCGCCTGCCGTTGCCACTGGGAAATTTCACGGCGAAGGGCGTCGATCTCTTCAAGGAGTGCGGCCTTATTTTTGCTTTGCAGTTTGGTATCGATCATTGTTAGATAGTGATAGTTTCGAATATCTGCCGGATCAGGAGGAGTTTCAAGCAAATACTATAGTATTTTACTGGATACGCAAAAGAAAATCTAACCGGAAATGACGGAAATCCTTTAAAATTAGTAGTTTACTATAAGGGAACTGGTTGAAAATACCATAAAGAGAGTGTAAATTCCGGATTTTCCCGCCATTTTCGAATACCCCTTTTGGAGGATTTAAATTCAGCATGACCCGTCAAAAAGATACGAATCCAAGCCCCCCTTTGGAGCCATTTTCGTTTCCGCTTGCATGGATCAAATCCCAACCGGAAAAAGTGGAAGAGGCTTTGGCCCGGATGTCCATTCCGGAACAGGTGCGGTCCGTCCAGATGTTGCGGGGCCAGGAACAGCTGGACCTTTTGATGTTGTCCCGCCAGGCGGAGCAGGTGGTGCGTCTGTTGCCGGAAGAGGATATATATTTCATGATCAAGGAAATCGGCGAGGAGGACGCGATTCCGGTGTTGGCCCTTCTGTCGTCGAAGCAGTTGCAGTATATCTTTGACGTAGAATGGTGGCGGGGCGACAAATTTGTGCCGCAAAACGCCATGGACTGGTTGCGATGGGTGGCGAAGGCCAATGACCGGCTACTCCTCGACTGGATTCTGACCGAGGACTTCGATCAAAAGGTGATGGTCCTGCAATCTCTCATCAAAGTTTTCAAGCAGGACGAGATGACCGATCAGTATGAGGGCATCGAAGGTCTGGAGCATTTTAGTCTGGAGGGGGTGTTCGACATTTTCGTAAAAGTGCCGGATGCCGCGCCCTTGTTGAAGAACCTGTTCAAGCTTCTATACGTCGATCATCAGAAAGTGTTTTTCGCCCTCATGGAGGCGGTGATCTGGTATCCGGTCACCGCCACGGTAGAGGTGGCCTACCGCTGGTGGCGGTCCCGTGTCGAAGAAAAGGGGATAGTGGATTATGAGGAAGCGGCGGGGGTTTACAGCCTGCTGGATCCCGATTCCCTGAAACTCGACGCGCCCCCTCATGAAGCGTTTATCGAGCAGGGCTCGGCCTATGCGGTGGCCCCGGTCTATCCGCTGGCGGATACTGATCCAGCCACGTTTTTCGGGCAATGCCTGGCCATGCTGAAAAACCACAAGCGGGTGAACGCCCTCTGCTGGGAGCTGATGTACGTCGCCAACAAGGTGATGGTGGCCGACCGGCAGGATTTCACCCGCATGGACATCCGCCACGAGATCATGCGCAAGGTGCTGGGTTATATCAATATCGGGCTGGAGTTGGGGGCGGGGGGCGACATTGCCAAAGGGGAAGCCCTGTTGAACCAGACCTGGATGCAGTCGCTCTTTCAGGTCGGTTACGCGGGCGTCATGCGCCTCAAGTGGGAAGGCGAAAAATTGGTGAGTGAAAACGGCCTCTTGCTGGAGCAGGTCCTCACGCCGGGTTATCTGGATCACCTGGCTGCCGGCGTTTCACGCTTTCCCAAGATTGGGGTGGCCCCCCCCGAGGAAACGGAAGAAGCCGAAACCAACATTCAATGGAGAAACCTGGAGTCACTGCAGGACATCCAGATTCTTGAAAACTTTTTGAACCTGGTTAAATTTTATGTCCGGTTCGCCCGCCAAAGCCTGGGATTGTCGCTTGAACAAATCGGTCAATATCTGGAAGAGGCCCGCTTTCCCGAAACCAAGGATGACCTGGACATCAAGGTGCTGACGCTGACGGCGCTGGCCCGTTTCTCCCTGTTCAAGGAGATCGGGTGCCAGCCGCTGTTGCCGGAAGGGGCCCGCTCGTTTTTACAGATCATTTTTCATGTCGGAATTTTCAAGGACGAATCGCAGGTGGTGAATGAAGACCTTGTGAAGGCCTTCAAGGAGCGGCTCCTCACCACGTCGCTCGCCTGGACCGGTGAGGACCGCCAGCGGCTGGACCAGCTCCTTCAGGAATGCGTTCACATTCTTACGACGCAGTTTGGGCGGCTCGATCCTACCAAGGCCATCGAGTGGCAGTTCACCCGGGGTCTGTTGCTGAAATAAAGGGGATTTTCCATCTCGGGGGTCGGGGCGGATGCGGTCCGCGGGGCGCCGGGAATTTTTAATTTCAAATCAAATCAAAAGAGTGATATAGTCTCTCTCCACCGAACAGCGCACCCCTTTTTGAATCTGTTGAAACCGTTTTTCGAGGAACCCATGGCCGAAAGCCCTGAAACCAGAGAAGGCAAACACCCGGGGGCCAAACCCGAATCCCAAGACCCCGGCATCCTGGAAAGTTACGGGTCTTTTCCCGTCTGGCTGTTAAAATTGATCCAACTGATTACGCCCAGTTTTCTGATCAGCAAAACCCCACCCAAAAAGAAAGACTATCGAATCTAAATTCGTCACATGAGGCCGATCAAACGGGCACTCGTCAGCGTGTCCGACAAAACCGATATCGCCGAATTCGCCCGGCAACTTCACAAAAGGGGCGTCGAAATCCTGTCGACGGGTGGCACCGCGGAGTTGATCAAGAAAAGCGGCGTGCCGGTGAAGCTCATTTCCGATTACACCGGCTTCCCGGAGATGATGGACGGGCGCATCAAAACCCTCCATCCGAAAGTGCACGGCGGCATCCTCGGGCGGCGCGACGTGCCGGCCCACATGGAAGCCATGGAACAACACGGCATCTCCCCCATCGACCTGGTGGTGATCAATCTCTATCCGTTCGAGGCCACCATCGCCAGGGAAGGATGCACGCTGGCCGAGGCCATCGAGAATATCGACATCGGCGGGCCCGCTATGGTGCGTTCGGCTTCCAAGAATTACAACGACGTCGCCATCGTGGTCAACCCGGCCGACTATGAACGGGTCCTCAAGGAAATGGACGCCCACAACGGGGGCGTGACGCTGGAGACCCGCCAGCGTCTCAGCCGCGACGCATTCGCCATGACCGCCCGCTACGATTCGATGATTTCCGGATACCTGTCCGGGCAGATCGGCCAGGCATCCCAATTTCCGCCCGGCTATCAAATCGGCCTGCAGAAGATTCAGGATTTGCGTTACGGGGAAAACCCGCACCAGGCAGCGGCGTTGTACCGGGATGCGCAACCGCTGAAAACCGATGTGGTGCAGGCGAAACAACTGCAGGGCAAGGAACTCTCCTTCAACAATTTTACCGACATGAATGCCGCATGGGAGCTGGCGCTGGAATTTGAAAACTCCGCCGCCGTGATCATCAAACACACCAATCCCTGCGGCACCGCTTCTGGTCAAGACCAGACGGAAGTGTTCGTCCAGGCGCGGGAGACCGATCCTGTGTCCGCGTTCGGCGGCGTGTTAGGATTCAACCGCACGGTCACCGCCGCCACCGCCGAAGAAATCGTGAAGAATTTCGTCGAAGTGATCATCGCGCCGGATTACGAATCGGGGGCGCTGGAGCTGTTCGCCAAAAAGAAAAACGTGCGCGTCATGCAAATGCCCGCCCTGGAGGGCAATCCTGCGAAGAAGAGCCGGATGGACATCAAACGCATCGGCGGCGGGTTGTTGATTCAGGACATCGACGAATTGACGCTGGACCCGGAAAAACTCAAAGTCGTCACCAAAATCCAGCCGGACGATACCATGCTGGAGGAACTCAAGTTCGCCTGGACGGTCGCCAAGCACGTCAAATCCAACGCCATCGTGTATGCCCGGGGCCAGGAGACGGTGGGCATCGGCGCCGGGCAGATGAGCCGGGTCGATTCCGCACGGCTTGCCCTCCAGAAGGCCAACAAGGAAGTGAAGGGATGCGTGATGGCCTCCGATGCGTTCTTTCCGTTCCGCGACTCGATCGACGCCGCCGCCGAACGGGGTATCCGCGCCATCATCCAGCCCGGCGGGTCCATCCGCGACGAAGAAGTCATCCAGGCCGCGGACGAGCACAAAATCGCCATGGTGTTCACCGGCATCCGCCATTTCAAGCACTGATTACCCCGGCACACCCCCTCCGGCAGTCAACTTTTACCCACATTCATCCGAAAAGAATCAGGGACCCGGTATCCCGTGCCCGGTATTTTCGGGTAGCGGGAATGGTACACTGAATGGGATCCCATTATTTAAGGACGCGCAAGCCGCTCATGGAAGCCTGGATTAAGTTTTTCGAAAACCTCGCAAAGAGGGTGCCGCAAATGCTGGCGGCGGGACTGGTGCTGGGGGTCGCCGCGCTGGGCGTCTATCAATGGCAGAAGCCCCACCTGCATCAATTGCGGGCCAAGGATCCTTACCGTTACCAGTTGATGGTGAACGAGGCCTTGCGTCTGCATGGGATCAATGCCTGGAACCAGTACGTGGCGTTGAAAGAAATCTCCCTCGCCCGGTTGCACGAGGAACGCTATCAGCGTTGGAAACGGCAATGGCAAACCGATGGGGAGTTCCAGCAAAACGTGCTGCGCCGCAAAGCGGAAACCCGAAAGCAATTAAAACAGGCACAGAAAGAAAAATATGATCAACAGATGCAGGAGTTGGATCAATTCCGCAAGAAAGAGGACCCTGCCCTACTCAAGGTGCATTGGGAGCAGGCCACGCCCTGGCAGAAGTCGCTGATCCTGCGCGACCGTTGCGTCCGCTACCTCCATAAAGAATTGGACGATCACCACCGGCGCCGCCATGTGAAGGAGTCTCTGCACGGCGCCGCCCTGCTGGCGCAAGCGCGCATCTCGTCGGCCCGTCCCGCAGTCCTGTGCCGGGAGATGATTTCCCTCAATCATGACGAACCGTCGGTTCGCCGGGCTCTTCTGAAGCTGAGGGATCAGATGAACTATTATTATTTTTCCCGCCTGCTGGAGGACATCGGCATTCCCGATCATGAGTTGTTCACGATGTCCCGAAAACTGGATGGCATGACCCGCGACTTCAACGGATTTTAATCACCTTTGCTGTCATGCTGAGCCTGTCGAAGCATGACACAATTTAGATATCACCCTTCGACAAGCTCTCAGGACGACAATTTTTTTTCACTTCCTGCAAGGTTTTCAGGAGTTGCGTGGATTTTGATTTTCATGCGGCTGATTGGGTGGGCCTGCGATGGCGGTCATCAGTTGTTTGATCTCGTTATTGTTTTTGATTTCCGGGAGCTCCCCCTGGCCGGTTTCCGCGAACACCACCAGTTTACGGAGGGGGCGGACCACCAGGTTGTAGGTATAAATCAAACCGATGAGGCAGAATAGTCCTCCCAGCAGGGCAATCCATCTGGCTTCACTGCTCAGCCGGTTGACCGTCAAGGACAACCGTTCTTTCACTACATTGATCTCCTCCGCCGTCATCGAAGCCGGGTTCATTTCATGGATCACCCGGTCGGCCTGCGCCATCTGGATGGACAGGTAAAATGCCATGTATCCAAGGATGGAGATGACGACCATGTACCCGGTCATGAGCAGGTTGATGATGCTTTTGCGCTCGCCCGGAAGCTCGTCTCTGAAAATTCCTGTCTTCATTGCAATGACCCCTATGTCGATTTGAGTGTGGTATCAAGCTACCGTCAAACCGGCGGCAAGGTCAATACCTTTCTCAAAGGCCGGCGAAACGCTTTCTAAAGAGGGAGTGGGTTTATCCGGATTGCCGCTGGAGGGCGCGGCGCAGGCGGCCCCAGTTGAAGGCTGAGCCGGGGTCGTATTTTTGTTTGATCCCGTCGCCGGTGCCGCCCTGGACGTGGGCGTGGCCGAGGATGCCCTTGAAGCTGGAAAAGTTTTTGATTTTGCCGGGCGGCGTGCGCCTTTTGTCCTTATTGAACGGCACGCGCAGGGCAATGCCGGGAAGCAGTCGGTTCACCCCGCGGCATAACCGGATGAGGGCCCGGTACTGTTCTTCGGTGAAATCCCACATGCGCACCATGCGCCCGTTGATGTTCCGGCTGAAGTAACCGCGCTGACCGTAAGGCCGGGAAACGTAGGCCTTGAAGTCCGGCGTCCGCAATTTCTTCTGGAACTTTACCGGCAGTTGGAATTGCCAGCGCCCGCTCACTTTGCGGTAGAGGTCTTTGGGAGCGTGATACAGGTCCGATTCTTCGGCCAGCGCCTGCCAGGAGAGGTTGGCGATTTCGACGTGCACGGCGCGTTCGTTGCCCTGCCGGTCGTCCGCCGGGGCGGTGTTGGTTTTCCAGTACAGGTCGCAGGTCTGGTAAATCGTGCCGTCGAGGTCCA